>JALQVQ010000134.1 GCA_023260315.1 Burkholderiaceae bacterium | reverse complement strand
TCAACGCTTCCGCGCTGGGGTCTGAACTGGCCACTCAACAACCGAAGTACCGTGGTTTTTCCGCCACCAGAGGCGCCCATGAGCGCCGTGATCTTGCCCTGCGGAATCTGAATGGTGACATCGTCAAGAATCAGACGCGAGTCGTCCCCCCCTGAATAGGAGAACGTCACGCCACTTAGACCCATTCGCGCCTGATGAGACAACTCAGCTCCAGAAACCGTTTCACACGGCTCCTATTTAACCACTACCGCGGTAGAACGCTGGCACCCATTAAAAACTGGTCAACCGCACGGGCCGCCTGGCGTCCCTCACGGATGGCCCACACCACCAAGCTCTGCCCCCGTCGCATGTCGCCCGCTGCAAACACCTTCTCGACATTGGTGGCGTAACCACCCTCTTCATCCACGGTTGCGCGGGCGTTTCCGCGGGCGTCTGTGTCGACACCGAAGGCCGACAAAACGGTTGCAACAGGGCTCACGAAACCCATGGCCAGCAAGACCAGGTCGGCTTTAAGGATTTGCTCGCTCCCGGGGACCTCAGACATCTTGCCGTCCGTCCATTCAACGCGAACGGTCCTTACACCCGTGACCTTGCCTTTTTCACCTAAAAACTCCTTGGTGGCGATCGAGAACTCGCGCGCACAACCCTCCTCGTGGCTCGAACTGGTGCGCATTTTGAGTGGCCAGTAAGGCCAAACGAGCGGTTTGTTCTCCTGTTCGGGCGGCTGAGGCATCAGCTCAAACTGGGTCACACTCAGGGCGCCGTGGCGGTTACTGGTGCCAACACAATCGCTACCCGTATCGCCGCCGCCGATCACAACAACATGCTTGCCATCGGCGCGCAACTGCGCCTTCAGCTTGTCGCCAGCATTGATTTTGTTTTGCTGAGGCAAAAACTCCATCGCGAAATGAACGCCTGCCAGATCACGGCCCGGAACAGGTAGATCACGTGACTGCTCTGCGCCGCCAGTCAGCAGCACCGCATCAAAATCTTTCTTGAGTTGCTCCGGCGATACATTGGCTTTCGCCCAATTGGTCACCACGCTACCCTCAGGCATTTCGGCAACCAAGACACCCGTTTTGAACGTTACGCCCTCCGCTTCCATCTGCGCCACGCGACGGTCGATGTGCGATTTTTCCATCTTGAAATCAGGAATACCGTAACGCAGCAACCCGCCGACACGGTCGTTCTTTTCAAATACAGTCACGCTGTGACCCGCACGCGCCAACTGCTGGGCTGCGGCCAAGCCCGCTGGACCACTCCCCACGACGGCGACTGTTTTGCCCGTCTTGCTGGCCGGCACCTGCGGGGTCACCCAGCCTTCGGACCATGCCCGGTCGATGATGGCGTGCTCAATTGACTTGATGCCGACAGCGGCCTCGTTCACGTTCAACGTGCACGCCGCCTCACAAGGCGCTGGGCAGATGCGGCCCGTGAACTCAGGGAAGTTGTTGGTACTGTGCAGGACCTCAATCGCATTCTTCCAATCGCCTTGGAACACCAAGTCGTTGAAGTCAGGAATGATGTTATTGACCGGGCAGCCGCTGTTACAGAAGGGTGTGCCGCAATCCATACACCGTGCGGACTGTTGCTTGGCGCCCGCATCGTCCAAACCGATAACGAACTCTTTGTAATTTTTCAAACGCTCAGTGGTGGGGAGGTAGCCCTCTTCCAAACGCTCAAACTCCATGAATCCAGTTACTTTTCCCATATTCTTCTCCTTTTGATGCGGGGCTTATGCCACGGCATCCGATTTAGCTTTGGCAGTGGCTTCGCGTGCGACCTTGGCCGCATTCAGCTCGCCGAGGGCGCGTTTGTATTCGTTGGGGAACACTTTCACAAACTTTGATCGAGCGGTGTCCCAGTTATCGAGTAACTCACGTGCGCGGCGCGAGCCCGTGAATCGCAAGTGGTCATTCAGCATGGCCTTGAGTTGCGACTCGTCGGTTTGATCGCGGTGCCAAATGGCGGTGTCGACGGTGGCGCGTTGCTCGGCATCGCTCAAGACACGGTCCAGAGACACCATGGCCTTGTTGGCGCGCCCACTGAACTGGCCATCCTCGTCGTAAACGTAGGCAATGCCACCACTCATACCCGCAGCGAAGTTGCGACCTGTGCGACCCAGCACCACAACCGTACCGCCCGTCATGTATTCACAGCCATGGTCGCCGGTACCCTCGACGACCGCGGATGTGCCCGATAAG
>JALQVQ010000094.1 GCA_023260315.1 Burkholderiaceae bacterium | reverse complement strand
TCAAGCCCTCGGCTCGGTGAGTACCGAAGTGGTTGAGTTGGGTGATGAAGCCAGCGTCCAGGCCGCCGCTTCGCGAACGCTTGCTGCCCACGGACGGGTTGATATTTTGGTCAACAATGCCGGCATCACGGGTGGTAACGCCACCACCTGGGAGTTAGACAGTCGCGTTTGGCAAGACGTCATTCACATTAATTTGGTCGCACCGTTTTTTGTTTGCAAGGCGCTGGTGCCATCAATGATTGCAGCGGGCTACGGCCGTATCGTTAACATCGCGTCGATCGCGGGCAAGGAGGGCAATCCCAATGCCTCCCATTACAGTGCCTCGAAAGCGGGTTTGATTGCGCTGACCAAATCCTTGGGTAAGGAACTGGCAGAAAAGGGGATTTTGGTAAACGCCATCACGCCAGCCGCCGCTCAAACGCCTTTGTTTGCGACGATGACCCAAACGCATATCGATTACATGAAGTCGAAAATTCCGATGGGACGATTTGTTGAGGTCGCGGAAATTGCAGCGATGGCGACCTGGTTGGCCAGCGCAGATTGTTCGTTCTCAACCGGCGCGGTATTTGATATTTCGGGTGGCCGCGGAACCTACTAGACGCTTGGGGGAATGGCGGGTGGTATTCGCTTTTGCTCCCACAACAAAAACAGGCCGCTGGCCACAATAATCGAGCCACCCACAAAGACGGCTGCCGGTGGCACGTCCCCAAATACCAGCCATCCCCAGAGTGCCATGTACAACAGTTGCTGGTAATTGAAGGGGGCCAGGGTCGCTGCATTGGCGTAGCGATGCGCTTGTGCCCAGACGTAGTGGCCTAAGCCGCCCCAGAAGCCCGCGCTGATGACCAGCACGAACTCAAATGTGTTGTGCGGCATGACGAACCCAGGCAGTGCCCACGGGGCGAACAAAATGACGGGGCCCATCGCCGAATACCATTGCATGGCAGCCGGGTTTTCATACTGGGCCAAATGGCGTGTCAGCAGGTTGAAGATGGCGAACAACACCGCGTTGAACACCATCAAGAAAATGGCTGGGTGAATCGCGCTGGATGAGGGGCGGACAACGATCAAAACACCGATAAAGCCAGTGATGATGGTGATCCACTGCGCCTTACGGAGTGGCTGATTGAGCCAAAAGTGGCTGATGACGGCCACGATTAACGGCGATGAAAACAGGATAGATGCGGTTTCTGTGAGTTGTAAAAACTGGATTGACCAAAAGTTACAGCACGTCATCGTGCCTAAAAGAACCGCACGTAAGAGCTGCAGTCCTTTCTTTTCAATCCGAAACATCGCGCCCTTGTAACGTGGCGCCAACACCACCCCCGAGACCACCGCTTGGCTCAGAAAGCGCAGCCATATGATTTGAAGCAACGGTATGGTTTGCAGCTGAAGCAGCCACTTGACGGTTGTGTCCAGTAGCGAAAAAGAGAGCGTTGCTAGGCAGACCAGCAAAATGCCCGTGCGGCGATTGACCGCCGAGTCTTCATGCCACATGGTGGCGGCGCTGGCGTTGGGCAGACGCTGCGGGGGTCATGGTGCGGTTGAATCGCTGCGGGACACGCCTGCTGCGAGGTCTTTACGCGACCGATCAATTTGGAACTTCGAGCAGGCGTACGCACCCTCGCTGTCGCGGGCACGGATTTTTTCGACAATTTCCCAATGGAATGGCAAGGAGCGCGCGATCCCATCATCCGGCGTGCGGGTCGTGATTAAAAAAACCTCGCGCAGCATGCTTCCGATGGCACGCCCCACTTGCGTGAACATGGCATTTTGGCTGGCACGCAGCAGCCCGATGTGAAACGCGTAGTCGGCTTGAATGTAGTCCTCTTCGTTACCGGCTGCCACGGCAGCCGCCATGGCGTGGTAAGCGTTTTCTAAGGCGAGGATGTCATCTTCAGTGGCGCGCAAGGCCGCCAAGCGGACCGCCTCAGGCTCGATGGCACTGCGCAGCTCTTGCAAGTCTTCCAACAGCTTCGGCTCGAAGCCAATGCGGCTCTGCCAGCCGACGACCTGTTCGTCAAACCAGTTCCAACGCTCCGATGGCAGCACGATCGTGCCAATTTTGGGGCCGGTACTGATCAGGCCTTTGGCGACCAAAGACTTCACGACCTCGCGCAAAATCGTGCGCGACACACCCAGCGCGTCACACAGCTTTTGCTCAGGTGGTAACTTGTCACCCTGCGCATACTCGCCACCGATGATGGCCATACCGAGGGCATCCAGGGTGCCCCCATGAATGTTTTTGATCTTCGGTTTTAGCATTCAGGTACCGGTGTTTCGAGGGGTTCTCCGGCAAAGTGGCGGTTGATGTTGGCGGTTGCCAAATCAGCCATCGCTTGTCGGGTGGCGTCGGTCGCGCTGCCGACATGCGGCGTCAGAACCACGTTATCCATTGTGAGTAGCGCCGGCAGGGGGGTTGGTTCATTTTCAAACACATCAAGTCCTGCGCCCGCGATGACGCCGGTTTGCAGCGCCTCGACCAGGGCCGCTTCATCAATGACTGAGCCACGCGCCACGTTCACGATGTAACCTTTGGGGCCGAGCGCTTTCAGCACGGCGGCGTTCACCATGTGGTGTGTGCCAGCGCCGCCAGGCGTGATGAGCGTGAGCATATCGACCTGGCTTGCGAGGTCCTCAATATCCGCGACAAACGTGTAGGGCAGGTTGGACTTGGCGCTGCGTGCCGTGTAAGCAATGGGCATACCAAACGCTTCTGCGCGGTGGGCAATGGCCTGTCCAATTCGACCCATCCCGACAATACCCAAGCGCATACCCGACAGCTTGGTCGCCAGTGGCAAGCCACCTTTCGCCCATTCGCCTGCACGCACAAATTGATGGGCTTGTGGGATGCGACGGGTCACACTGAGCATCAGGGCGATGGCTAAGTCAGCCACGTCATCATTCAGGACGTTTGGCGTGTGCGTCACCATGGCTCCGCGTTGGATTGCGTGGCCAACGTCCACCCCGTCATAGCCCACACCCATCACCGAGATCAGCTTTAAAGCCGGTAAAGCATCCATCATGCTTGCAGGCACCTTGGACTCACCGCCGGCCGCGATGACCTCAATCAATTCGCGGTCGGGATGCGCCATCAGGGCGTCATGGCTCATTGGGCCAATAACGCTGTACTTCGTTTGTAGCGCTTTGACGAACAGTGGGTTCAGTGGCGAGGCGGCGAGTAGCGTGGGTGTCATGGATGGCTCAGTTCTTGGTGGGGTTCTTTAAGCGTTCTTCGGTTGCGGGCAGTCCGTTGGCCGTTGCGACAAAGTCAGCCAGCATGGGGACCATTTTTTGCCCTTGGCCAGACGCATCCATCGCGGCAAAGCTCGCTCGGACGAGGGATTGTATCGGTGTAACGACCCCTAAGTCATTGGCTAAATTTGAGGCATAGCGCATGTCTTTGTGCGCGTTGGCAATGGTGAATAGATGGGCGTTTGGATCGCCCTCAATGGTCCACTTCATGAAGGTGTCGTAGAACCCGCAGCGCATGCGTCCAGAACCAACGACGGCATTGAATTGATCAACGCTAAGGCCTGCTTTCCGAGCCAAAGCCAGCGCCTCCGAGTAGATCGCGCCGTAGCCCATGGCGACGAAATTATTCACCAGCTTCACCGTGTGACCCAGGCCCACTTTCCCCAGGTGCGTGATGTTGGTGGCCCACGTCGCGATGATGGGGTGAATGCGTTTGAAAACGTCATCATCCGCGCCAACCATTGCGCTCAATG
>JALQVQ010000061.1 GCA_023260315.1 Burkholderiaceae bacterium | reverse complement strand
TCTTGACGTGGAGCCCCCTGGGTTTATTGAAAAGACCTATAACCAAACGATCCGCATTCTCTTCTATGACGACATCCGCGCGATGTTGAAGCAACACCCGGCCATTGACCAAGGTGCGACGCAAATCGTGCATTTCAATGGCTATGGCGCGTCACAACTCGACATCATGGTTTATGCGTTTACAAAGACCACGGAGTGGGTGAAGTTCCACGCGGACAAAGAGGATGTTCTGCTGCAGATCATGGCCATCGTGGGACGGCACGGTGCCGAGTTTGCGTTCCCCACGCAAACCCTGCACCTCGCATCGCAGCCAACCGCCCAAGCAATCGGCGGTGGCGTTTAGGCCTTGCTCGCGCCCGCGTTGGCCGCTGCCAGCGCGATCATGTTGACGTAGCGGCGAACGGTCGACGATTGGTTCAGGATGTGCACAGGCGCGCTGCTGCCCAAGAGAACGGGGCCCACTGTCACGCCTTCGCTGCTGGTCATCTTCAAAACGTTGAACAAAATGTTCGCGGAATCTAAGTTGGGGCAGATCAGCACGTTTGCCGACCCACTGAGCGTCGATCCTGGCAGATAGGCTTTGCGGATGTCATCAGACATCGCTGCATCGCCGTGCATCTCACCGTCGCATTCGATGTCGGGATTCGCAGCGGCGAACAGGTCACGCGCTAAGCGCATCTTTTTGGCAGATGCGCTGCTGCTTGAACCAAAACTCGAGTGCGATAAGAAGGCAACCTTTGGCGGGATACCAAAACGCTGCACCTCGGCCACCGTCATCGACGCGATCTCGGCGAGCTGTTGTGCGGTTGGGTCATCGTTCACGTATGTGTCCGCAATGAACAGCGTGCGCTCACTGAGCACCAGTGCGTTACAGGTCGCAAATGTCGAGGCGCCTTTTGCTTTGCCCAGTACATCGCTGATTTGGCGCAGGTGGGCGTCAAAGTTGCCAACCAATCCGCACAACATGCCATCGGCATCACCCAGTGACACCATCAAGGCGGCGATCAAGGTGTTGGAGCGGCGCACCGCGACTTTGGCGTTCTCAGGGCTCACGCCATTGCGGCCCATGATCGCGTGGTAGCGCTCCCAGTAGGTGCGGTAACGGGGGTCATCCTCTGGGTTGACCACCTCGACGTCTTTACCGATCTGTATGCGCAGACCCGCCTTTTTGATGCGTGCCTCAATCACGGCGGGGCGACCCACGAGGATGGGGACTGCCAGGCCTTCGTCAATGGCTTGTTGGCAGGCACGCAACGCGCGCTCCTCTTCGCCTTCGGCAATCGCGATACGCTTATTGGCCGGTTTTGCGACTTTCGCGGCGTTGAAAACGGGCTGCATCAAGATACCGGTTTGGTAGATGAAGCGCTCCAGGCTTTGGCGGTAGGCGGCCATGTCTTTGATTGGACGCGTTGCAACGCCAGAGGCCTCAGCGGCCGCCGCAACGGCGGGCGCGATACGCAAAATTAAGCGTGAATCGAATGGTTTTGGAATCAAGTAGTCGCGTCCAAAAACCAATTCTTCACCCGCGTAGGCAGCCGCGACTTCGTCACTCGTTTCGGCCTTGGCCAGGTCGGCGATTTGACGCACACAGGCGAGCTTCATTTCCTCAGTGATGGTGGTTGCGCCGCAATCCAACGCACCCCGGAAGATGTAGGGGAAACACAGAACGTTGTTGACCTGGTTGGGGTAATCGGAGCGACCAGTGGCGATGATCACATCGGGACGTGCCGCGCGCGCCAACTCGGGACGGATCTCAGGCTCAGGGTTGGCCAAGGCCAAGATCACAGGGTCTCGCGCCATGCGCTTGACCATGTCAACCGTGAGGACGCCTGGCGCTGAGCATCCCAAGAACACGTCAGCACCATCCACAACGTCTGCGAGTGTTCGGGCATCGGTGGTTTGCGCGTAGCGTGCTTTTGATTCATCGAAGCCGCCGGGACGGCCTTGATAAATGACGCCCTTTGAGTCGCACACATAGATGTTGCGCGGCGAGACACCGAGGCCAACCATGACGTCCAAACACGCGATAGCGGCCGCACCGGCGCCCGAGACGGCGATCTTCACATCCGCAATTGACTTGTTGACCAATTCGAGACCGTTCAGGAGCGCCGCCGCTGAGATGATCGCCGTACCGTGCTGGTCATCATGGAACACGGGAATGTTCATGCGCTCGCGCAGCTTCTTTTCGATATAGAAGCACTCGGGTGCCTTGATGTCCTCGAGGTTGATGCCGCCCAAAGTCGGCTCCAGCGCCGCGATGATGTCAACCAATTTATCAGGGTCACGTTCTGCGAGTTCGATGTCGAACACATCGATACCGGCAAACTTTTTGAACAAACAGCCTTTGCCTTCCATGACTGGCTTACTGGCCAAGGGGCCAATGTCACCCAAGCCCAGGACGGCGGTGCCGTTGGTCACCACACCGACTAAGTTGCCACGCGAGGTGTATTCAGCCGCCAGGGTGGGGTCCTTTTCGATTGCCAAGCATGGGTAGGCCACACCGGGTGAGTAGGCCAGCGACAAGTCGCGCTGGTTTGTCAGCGGTTTGGTGGGTGTCACAGAAACTTTTCCGTGGCGGGGGCTGCGGTGGTAATCCAGCGCGGCATCGCGCAAGCTATCTTCAGCTGACATGGGGTGATCCTAGAAAGTGGGTGGTATTGGTTTTTAAGCGGTGGGAGAGCTTAAAAGATCTGCGAGCGTTCTGGCTATCACTTTGGTTGCTCGGCGGAGGTCGGCCAGGTCAATGCGCTCATCGGCGCGCTTGGCATGCGATTCTAGGACGGTGCGAGGACCGGCCCCGTAGATAACGCCTGGGATACCGCGCTCAACATAGAGGCGAACATCCGTGTAAAGCGGGGTACCCAGTGCGGGGATGGGTTCGCCAAAGATGGTTTCGCCGTGTGTTTGTAGCGCCTGCACCAGCGATTGGTTACCCGCCAAGGGCTTCATGGCCTCGCACATGAGGAGGCGCTTGATGCTGATCGAGATACCGGCGTCGTTGCGGCCTTTGTTGAAGGCGGTCACGGCATCGGCCATGATTTGTCGAAGGTTGGCTTCGACAGCCGCCGTGTCCTCTTCGGGAATCATGCGACGGTCAAGTTTGAAAGTCACTTTACCCGGAACCACGTTGGTGTTGGTACCACCAGAAATCATGCCGATGTTGAGGTACGGGTGCGTGATGCCCTCGACCTGCGATGTGATTTGCTTGTAGAGCGCGTTTTGTTTGTAAAGCTCGCCCATGATGGCGTGTGCGCCTTGAAGGGCGTCAACGCCAGATTCTGGAATGGCCGCGTGCGCCATGTTGCCGTTGACGGTGACCTCCATTTGCAAGCAACCGTTGTGGGCAGTGACGACCTGATAGCTGAACCCGGCGGCGATCATCAAATCGGGCTTTGTGAGGTTGTTGGCCAAAAGATAGTCCGGGCCCAAGATACCGCCAAATTCTTCGTCGTAGGTAAAGTGAAGTTCCACTTGTCCTTTCAGCTTTGTGACGTCTGCCGCCGCCTCAAGAGCGCGCACTGCAAAGGTGAAGGTTGAGAAGTCACACTTGCTGACCGCCGTGGCGCGGCCGTACATTTTGCCGTCAACGATCTCGCCGCCGTAGGGGTCGTGTGTCCAACCTTCACCCGGCGGTACCACGTCACCATGCGCGTTGAGAGCGATGGTTTTTCCGCCAGCACCAAACGGTCGACGCACGATCAGGTTGGTGACGCTTTCCATGCCGTTTTCCCTGACCATTTCGATCGGGGGGGCGTGGTGCTCTGCGGTATAGCCGAAGTCCTTGAGCAACTCAGCGGTTCGCAGGGCGTGTGGCGTGTTGTTACCGGGTGGCGTATCGGTCGGGACGGCGACCAGCGCCTTTAAAAATTCGACCTGCTCATCAAAATGTTGGTCGATCCATTGGTCGATTTGGTCGTAGCGCTGGGTGTTGTTTGACATGGTGATCCGGTTGTTACGGTTGAAAATGGTTGAGGAAATGCAACATCGCGGCAAAGCCAAGTTGCATGTCATCGGCCGTGGTTGATTCAAGTGGGTTGTGGCTGATACCACCGTTCTCGCCGCGCACAAATAACATGGCTTGCGGCATGACCTCGTGAAGCTTCATGGCGTCATGTCCCGCGCCACTGGGTAGCTTGAAGACAGGCAATCCCGTCGCTTTGACTGCCGCTTCCCAGCCTGCTTGCATGGCAGGGTCGCTTGGTGCGGCACTGGCGCGGACGGTTTCGACGAGCGTATGGTGAAGCCCACGCCGAACACAGATATCGGAGAGTTCGCGCAAAACGTCATCAACCAGTGCGTCCCGCTGAACATCCGTGGGCGCCCGCATATCGAGACTGAACTGACAACGACCAGGAACCACGTTGATGGAGCCACTGGGCACGTTGAGCATGCCCACTGTTGCGACCGAGTCGCGGTCGGATTGGGCACGCTTTTCAAGGTAAACGGCAAGCTCCGCAAAGCCCGCAACAGCGTCGCTGCGTCGGTCCATCGGGGTGGTGCCCGCGTGGCTCGCCATACCCATGATCTCGGCTTGGTAGCGGGCACTGCCGTTGATTGAGGTGACGACGCCCAAGGGCAGGTTCAGCTCGTTCAGAACGGGGCCCTGCTCGATGTGAATTTCGATGAAGCCCAAGTAGTCAGCGGGGTTCCGTCGCAATGTGGGGATCGCATCAATTGATAGCCCAGCCGCTTGCATGGCGGCACGCATCGTGATGCCATCGGCGTCGGCTTGGTCGAGCCATTGCGGATCGAATTGGCCCACGAGTGCGCCAGAGCCCAAAAACGTTGCTTTGTATCGCTGGCCTTCTTCTTCTGCGAAACCGACGACCTCAAAATTAAACGGTAATCGTTTGCCTGCATCGCGCAGGGCTTTGACGCACGCCATTGGCGTAAAAATGCCGAGTCGGCCATCGTACTTACCGCCGTTGCGAACCGTGTCGTAGTGTGAGCCCGTCAGCAGCGTTTTGGGCGCCGGTTGGGCTGCATCCGCTTTGTAGATACCCACAACGTTGCCAACCGCGTCGATCTCGGCGCTGTCAAACCCGCAGGCCAGCATGCGCGCTCGCAACGACGCTGCGACTCGCTGGTGCGCTGGCGTGAGGTAGGTGACGGTGAGTTCGCCTCGTTGTGCGTAGCCGTCATCTGAGTGCTGCGCCAAGTCCTCATGCCAGTCCCAGAGCATCTCGCCCGTACGGATATCGTTGCTGAATTTATCGTTCAACCGAATCTCAGCAATGCGGTGAATGTTGCGAATGCATTCCGCCAGTTCGTATTCGGGGTGACCTTTTAGTCGCCGTTCGAATGCGGCGATGATTTGGGCCTTGGTGAGCCCCTCGCCTCGCGGCCCCCTCACAGCCAAGATGAATGGAAAACCAAAGCGATCGTTATAGGCTTTATTGAGCGCTTGAATGTGCGCGAATTCCTCTGGCGTGCAGTGCGTCAGGCCCGCTTTTTGTTGCTCGTTGGTTGACTCCGCTGTCAGTGATTGACTCACCATCGCTTTGCCAGCGAGTTCGGGGTGTGCGCAAATGAGCGCACGCTTGGCTTCCAGACCACCTGCATCAAGCGCTTGTACGAGCGCCAGCTTCAGCGCAGCGAGGCTACCAAATGGCCGCTGCCCCATGGCCTGTTCAGCGATCCAGGGGGAGTGTTCGTAAACACCCTCGAGGTACGCGACAGCGTCAGCGGTGCTGGCTCGATTCAATTCTTCTAGCGTCATGGGTGTCACCGGTTTTGATGGCTTTAAATAGGGCAGGGATGTGTGGCACGCCAGTGGTCGGCGATGTCAATTCGGCGAGCCACCCAGACCTGCTCATGTTGTGCGATGTAATCTAAAAACCGGGTGATGGCGGCGATACGTCCCGGGCGACCGAGCAAACGGCAGTGCATACCGACGCTCATCATCTTGGGCTGGTTCAGGCCGTTTGGATCGCCTTCCGCATAGAGACAGTCAAAGGTGTCCTTGAGGTACTGATAAAACGGGTCGCCGTAGGCGTAGCCTTGTGGCAAGGCGAATCGCATGTCGTTGCAATCGAGTGTGTAGGGCACCACCAATTGGTTCGTCTTGTCGCCGTTGCTCTTTTCGACGGTCATCCAGAACGGCAGGTCGTCCCCGTAATAATCTGCGTCATACGCAAAGCCGCCAAAATCGGCAACGATTTGGTGGGTGTTTGGGCTGTCACGGCCGGTGTACCAACCGAGGGGGCGTTCACCCATGAGGTCGGTCATGATTTGCATGGCTTGCGCCATGTCTGCGGCTTCCTGGTCTTTGGGCGTGTTTTGGTAGTGAATCCATTTCAGCCCATGGCAGGCGATTTCGTGTCCCAGCGCCTGAAAAGCGCTGACCAATTCTGGGTAACGTTGCAAAGCGGTGGCGACGCCAAACACGGTCAGTCGGTGACCTCGGGCTTCAAAGGCGCGAAGCAGTCGCCAAACCCCCGCTCGCGCGCCGTATTCGTAAATACCGTCCATGCTCATGTGACGCGCTGGATAGCTGGCGGGGTTGAACATTTCCGATAAAAACTGTTCGGAACCGGCATCCCCATGCAGGATGTTGTTCTCGCCACCTTCTTCGTAGTTCAAAACAAACTGCACGGCGATGCGTGCTTTGTTTGGCCATTGGGCGTGTGGTACGTCACGGCCATAGCCTTTGAGATCGCGTGGGTAGGATGCTGTGCTGTCGTAGATCATGATGGGGTCGCTCTGCGAGTAAAAAATGTCTATCGGTTGGTGTGCTTACCAATTGCCGGCGGTGAATGTCAAACTGCGCTCAACATCGTCAAGGTGATGCGACATGCATTTGATGACGGCGGCTTCGTCGCCGGCTTCCATGGCGTCGACAATTGCGGTGTGCTCGTTGGTAGAGCACTCGGCGTCTTGCGTGCTCTGGTACATGAGGGTGATCAGTGCGCAGCGTGAGATCAATTCGCGCAACAGTTCGGCAAGCACAAAGTTGCCTAAGAGCTCCGCAATGCGCACGTGAAAATCACCGAGCAGTTCTGTGCGTGTCGTGGTGTCGCTGTCGTTGACGGCGGCGGCCTCGCGCAGCAAGTGCGCGCGCAAGGTTTTTATTTTTTGCGGTGTGACCGATCGTGTGAACTGCACGGCCATTTCAACCTCGAGCATGCGGCGCACAGCAAAAACCTGCCGCGCCTCCTCAACCGATGGGCTGGCGACAAAGGCACCCCGCGCTGGTTCCATGCGAACCAGACGGTTTTGGCTCATTCGAAACAGCGCTTGCCGAATGAGTGTTCGGGATACGCCAAAGTGGTCGGCCAGCTTTTGCTCTGCCAATTTGGAGCCGGGCTCGAGCCGATGCTCCACAATCGCCTTGGTGAGGGACTTGACTATGAGATCGGTCGTCGAGTTGTCCATGATGTGATCTTGGGGTTGATGCAAAAATTGTATACACTTTGCTTGCGTTTGCATACAGCATGGATTGCAAAGACAAAAATTTTCAAGGGAATGGGGGGCGTATGGGCTTGAGTACACATGTTCTGGACACGATGCACGGTTGTCCGGCAGCGGGCATGGCGGTGACGCTTTGGGAGACCCGCGTCAACGGCGAGGCGTCGTTGCTGCAGTCCTTCACACTGAACGAGGATGGCCGCAACCCTGCTGGCCTGTTGATTGCCCACGATGCGTTACGCATCGGCACTTACCGTTTGACCTTCGATGTCGCGGGGTACTTCTCTGCCAAAGGGGTGGTCTTGCCCACGCCCAACTTTCTGAATCAGGTGGCACTCGACTTTGGGGTTGCCAAGCCAGACGAGCACTATCATGTGCCGCTTCTGGTGAGCCCGTGGAGCTACTCAACCTACCGCGGCAGCTAACGAGGCGATCACTTGCTGCGCTGACCCTCGGTGAGTGTGGCGAGTTGGAAAAGTCCGGTTTGGTCATAAAGCCACACGTCGGTGTAAACCACGCCGGCCATTGCCACGGGCGCTGGGTAGGGCGCCGCGCCGCGTGCCAGTTGCTCGATATCGGCCATGATGTCCGGCCTGTGCCAAGGCCCTCTCACCCAATTGACCTTCACCACCTCGCCCAACGAGTCGATGTGTAATTCAAACACCGCGACCGATGCGATCAAAGGTGGTAGCCGCCCTTTGTAAATGCGGGTGGGGTAGGTTCGGTAAATGTGCTCCGCGGCATCTCGCCGGTAAGCCTTGGGTGTTGTCGCATCCGACCGGAAATCGGGCAGGACGACCACCGGCGCGGGTGCGACCAACGCGGGTGGTGGTTCGGGTGGTGGTTCGGGTGTGGGTTCGGGTATCGGTTCGGGTTCGCGCGCCGGTTGAGGCTCAGGTGCCTGGGTTGTGACCGTTACCGTTTCTTTCATCGGCACGGTCTGGCAGCCCGTGATGGCGAGCATGGCAACAACAAATCCCGCTGCCATGGCCGTACGCAGTGGCGCGAACGGACCGCTGAATGGGGCGAACAGGGTGGTGAAGAAGTGCATGCGTCGAGGTGGCTGGGAAGACCCTCGCCGAGTCTAATCGGTCTGCGATGGATCTGCAAAGTGTGAATTTTAGGACTCATTTACCCGTTTCTGATGGCCTTTGTGACGACTAAAGGAATCAGTTTTGAGGTGATTTTTTTTACTGCGCGTTACGCGCTCGGCAGTTAAAATGATCGGTCATTTTTACGTTGGCGCAACGAATGTCGTTGTCGCGCCGCGCGCCTCCATCACCTTGTCTCGGAAACCATTAATGACTCAAGTTACCAACACCGTTCGCTTTGTCCTAGACGGCGAAATTGTCGAAGCACAAGGCGTTCGCCGCACCACCACCGTTTTGGACTACTTACGCGAGGACTTACAGCGCACGGGTACAAAAGAGGGGTGTGCGGAAGGTGATTGTGGTGCCTGCGTGATCATGATCGGTGAGTTAAATGAGGCGGGTGATGCCGTTGAGTACAAGCCTGTTAACAGCTGCATTCAGCTGTTGCCTGCGCTCGACGGCAAGTCAGTCAAAACGGTTGAAAGCCTGAAAAAATCCGATGGTCGCTTGCACCCGGTGCAAGCCGCAATGGTTGAGTGCCACGGATCTCAATGCGGCTTTTGCACGCCCGGTATCGTCATGAGCCTGACCAACATGGTTCAGACCAACACCACACCAACCCGCAAAGATGTGGCAGATGCCCTGAGTGGCAACCTGTGCCGCTGCACGGGTTACATCCCAATCATCGACGCCACCCTCAAGGCCTGCAGCCAGCCGGCAGCCGACCTCAAGGTGGACGACAAGGCAGACGTACCCCTGTTGAAAGAGATTCGTCGACCCCAGCATCCAACGGTCAGCCTCGACGGCGACATCATCGTGCAACCCGTTGTGCGGACACGCAAGGGCAGTGAGTTTGTTTCGCCTTCAACCATTGAAGAAGTGGCGGCCTACCTGACGGCGTTTCCCGATACGCAGTTGCTGGCTGGCAGTACGGAAATCGGCCTGCAGGTGAACAAGCAGTTTTCACGTCCCAAGCACATTTGCTATCTTGGCAATGTGAAGGCGTTGTCCACCGTTAAAGATGAGGGTTCGGCCTGGACGATCGGCGCTGCCGTGTCGCTGGCAACCGTCGAGGTGTTGCTGGCCGATGCCTACCCCGATTTTGCCGAGGTACTGCGCCGGTTTGGATCGCCGCCGATTCGCTCCACAGCGACGTTGGCTGGCAACATTGTGAACGGCTCCCCCATTGGCGACACCATGCCTTGTTTGTTGGCTTTGGGCGCCAGCTTGGTGCTGCGCAAGGGCAAAGCGACCCGCACGGTCATGCTTGAGAACTTCTACACAGGCATGAAGCAAAACGTACTGCAACCCAGCGAGTTTGTTGAAGCGATTGTTCTGCCGAAACCCGTTGCCAATCAGGTGTTCCGTGCACACAAGATTTCAAAGCGCTTTGAGCAAGACATTTCGGCCACCTGTTGTGCGGTCTCGTTCATGCGCACCGGGGATCGGATGACGCAAGTGAAGGTGGCTTACAACGGCTTGGCCCCGTCGCCATGCCGCGCACCCAAGATCGAAGTTCTGTTGGAAGGTAAGAGCGCCACCGATGTCTCTGCAGACGCGATCGACGCGGCCATTGCTGCCAGCTTTACCGCCCGCGATGGTTTGCGTGCCACATGGGCCTATCGCTCGTTGGTGGCGCGTAACTTGGTTTTGCAATTTGTTGAAGAAGCTGCCAATGCAGCACAGGAGGCTTGAGCCATGAACGCACCAACCGATATTAAAAATCTGCTGAAGGCTGGCCACCAAGGTCAAGAGATCATCCATGAATCAGCGCACCTTCATGTGACAGGGGAGGCTGATTACACCGACGACATTCCTGAGCAGCGTGGCACGCTGTATGCGGCGATCATCAAATCGCCCGTCGCGCACGGTGAGTTGATTGGCGAGGGTATTGATCGTGAAGCCATTTTGGCGATGCACGGTGTGATTGCGGTTTTTACGGCCAAAGACATCCCCGGCGAAAACAACTGCGGCCCCATCATTCACGATGACCCATTCTTGGCTGAGGGCAAGGTTGAGTTCTTGGGTCAGGCGGTTGCGGTCGTCGTTGCCCGAGACATGTTGTATGCCCGCGAGGCCGCTCACAAAGCGGTTGTGAACGTGAAAGAGCTGCCAGCCATCCTCACCATTGAGCAGGCCATGCAGGCTCAACAATTCGTGATGCCGGCCAAAGGCATCACACGTGGCAACCCCGCGGGCGTTTTGGCGTCAGCGCCACGCCGTATCTCGGGTGTCACCGAGTGCGGACAGCAAGAGCAGTTTTATCTGGAAGGTCACATCAGCTACGCGGTTCCGCGCGAGGATGGGCAGTTGACGCTGTACGTGTCGACACAACACCCCGACGGTAACCAGCGCGAGGCCGCATCGGCCCTCAACTTGAACACCGCTGACGTCGAGGTGATTTGTCGCCGCATGGGCGGTGCATTTGGTGGCAAGGAAGGCAATGCGAGCATCTTCTCGCAAAGCGCCGCATTGGCCGCTCACAAACTGAACCGGCCTGTTAAGTTGCGCGTCAACCGCGACGACGACATGATGATTACCGGTAAACGACACGACTTCCGCATCAAGTACGACATCGGCTTTGATGAGGAAGGGCATATCTTGGCGGCCGATTTTGAGTTGGCTTCCCGCTGTGGCTACAGCTGTGACTTTTCCGGCCCCGTTAACGATCGTGCGGTCCTGCACATCGACAATTGCTACTACCTGCCGAACCTGCACATCATCAGCCATCGTTGCAAAACCAATACGCAAAGCGCGACCGCGTTTCGTGGTTTTGGTGGCCCACAGGGCATGTTTGGTATTGAGACGGTCATTGAGGAAATCGCAACGACATTGGGTAAAGACCCGTTGGAGATCCGCCTCAAAAACCTGTACCGTGACCCAGCCGTGTCAGGTGATGCGGCCAGTATGACGACACAGTATGGCCAACAGATTGAGGACTTTGTCGCCGACAAGCTGATTGACCAACTCAAAGCTGAAAGCCAATACAGCAAACGCCGTGAGGAAGTGGCAGCCTTCAATGCGAGCAGTCGCTACCGCAAGCGCGGTCTGTCGCTCGTGCCATTGAAGTTTGGCATTTCCTTCACCGCGACCATGCTGAACCAAGGCGGTGCCTTGGTGAATATCTACATGGACGGCTCTGTGGTTGTGAACCATGGTGGTACCGAGATGGGGCAGGGCCTCAACACCAAGATGGCACAAGTGGCGGCTGACGCGCTGGGTGCCGCCGTCAAGGTGGTTCGTGTAACGGCCACGGATACACAAAAAGTGCCAAACGCATCGGCGACGGCGGCCTCCAGCGGCGCCGATATCAACGGTGCCGCCGTGAACAACGCCTGCGGTCCGTTGCGTGAGCGCTTGACTCAGGTGGCGGCAAACATGTTGGGTTGTGCGCCCGATGCCGTGTTGATCGCCAATGGCGAGGTGAAGTGCACAGACGGATCAACGGACAAAGTCGTGGCATGGAAAGACCTCGCCAAACAAGCTTGGTTGGACCGTGTCAGCCTGAGTTCAAGCGGCTTCTACATGACGCCTGACATTGCCTATGATTTCACGACGCTTCAAGGCAAGGCCTTCTACTATTACTGTTACGGGGCGGCCGTCACGGAGACGGAAATTGACACCCGCACGGGTGAGTGGTGGTTGAAGGGCGTCGACATCGTTCATGATGTGGGCCAATCCATCAATCCCGCAATCGACAAAGGCCAAATCGAAGGCGCGTACGTTCAAGGCATGGGCTGGCTCACGATGGAACAAATCATCTGGGATAAAAAAGGCAAGTTGCTCACGCACGGCCCCAGCACTTACAAGATCCCAGTTGCAGGCGATATTCCGGCGCATTTCAACGTGTCGTTCTTTGAAAATCAGAACGTGAAGCCAACGCCCTTCCGAAGCAAAGCGGTGGGTGAGCCGCCACTCATGCTGGCGTTGTCAGCTTATTTCTCCTTGCGTGATGCGGTTGGTGCGGTCGCGCCGGGCAAGGTTGTTCGCATGGATGCGCCAGCGACCCCTGAGTGCGTACTGATGGCCTGCGAAGCCATCAAGCGCGCGTAAGCGGAACGCTCAGCACCAAGTGGCAAAGACAGATTTGGCGCGCTTGCGTGCCGTGTTGGGTGCGCAGGCGTTTGCGCTGGTTTCGGTCGGGGAGCACAAAGGCTCGGTTCCACGCGAGACGGGTGCCTGGATGGCGGTCACGTCAGACGACGTGATTGGCACCATTGGGGGCGGCCACTTGGAGTGGGAGGCCATCGCCCATGCGCGCGACTGCCTCTCGGCGCCCGTGGCCGGCGTGACCCGGCGGCATTTCAAACTGGGCCCGTCACTCGGGCAGTGCTGTGGGGGTGCGCTGGACCTGTTGTTTGAACATTGGGCCGCAGACGCGCCAACGGCCGCAACGCAAAAATTATTGCAACGTCTTGAGCGCCCACGGGTACCTGTGACACTGTTTGGCGGCGGTCACGTCGGCCGTGCCATCGAGCAGGCCTTGCGCCCGTTGCCGTTTTCGTTAACGTGGGTCGACAGTCGGGACGAGATATTTCCTGCTGATATCGATCCGTCCGTTGCCACCGAAAACGTCAGCCCTGTGCAGGATGCGGTCGCCGACATCATGCCCGGTTCATTCGTGCTCATCATGAGCTTCAGCCACGCAGAGGACTTAGATGTGCTGTTGGCGTGTTTGACGCGTCAGCGGCGACAGGGCGACTTGAGATTCATCGGTCTGATCGGCAGTGCCACCAAATGGGCGAGTTTCTCCAATCGCGCCCGCGAACGCGGCTTCACTGACCGCGAATTGGCGCAGGTGACCTGCCCGATTGGACTGCCTGCCATCACAGGCAAAGAGCCCGCGGTTATCGCGGCCAGTGTGGCCGCTCAACTGTTGGGATGTCTGCGCGTTTGAAGCGAATTTGACACATGGAAAACCTCGATATCACCGTTCTCAGGACCATCCAGGATTGGCGGCAGCAAGGCCATCGCGCGCTGCTGGCGACCGTGATCCGAACGTGGGGCTCATCGCCCCGACCCGTCGGATCCATCATGGCCATGAGGGATGATGGTGCGGTTGTGGGGTCGGTCTCTGGCGGGTGTATTGAAGACGACTTGATCAACCGCTACACCCAAGCCTACAACGCGTTGGACGCGACGATCCCCATGGGCGCACCCCAGCGTGTACGTTACGGTGTCACGGCAGACGAGGCACACCGTTTCGGGTTGCCATGCGGTGGCACTTTGGAGCTTTTGCTCGAGTTCGATCCTGATGTTGAGGCTCTGGCGTCGCTGACGACCCAACTCGATAGTGGGGCACTGGTTGAGAGAACGGTCGATTTGACAACGGGTGCGGTGGAGCTGAGGCCCTGCCAGGTGCCTGCCGCCTTGAGCATATCCGACGCCACACTTGTCAATACCTTTGGGCCGGGATACCGCATGCTCATCATCGGCGCTGGCCAGTTGAGTGAGTATCTGGCGACGATGGCACTGTTCAGTGGTTTTTCAGTCACGGTATGTGATCCCCGTGATGAATACCGTGGTGCTTGGCGTGTGGCAGGCGCGAAGGTGGTGAGCACCATGCCAGATGACGAGGTGGTGTCCTTTAGGCCGGATGCGCGCAGCTGTGTTGTGGCTCTGACACATGACCCCAAGCTCGATGACCTCGCTTTGTTGGAGGCACTCGCGACGCCGGCGTTTTACGTCGGTGCGATTGGTTCACGGCGCAACCATGATGCGCGGCGTCAGCGCATGATCACGCATTTTGAGCAGACCGAGGAGGGGCTGGCATCGCTGCGTGGACCCATCGGTATTTTTATTGGCAGCAAGACGCCACCTGAAACCTCATACGTTGCAGATAGACCCGCCCCTTGACATGGCGTGGTGCATGTTATGTAAAGTACATTGCCCGTACTATCGGGTAAAGAGACTGAAAGATTGCCAGACAGCTTCACGTGCACAATGCTATT
>JALQVQ010000226.1 GCA_023260315.1 Burkholderiaceae bacterium | reverse complement strand
CGACGCATTGATAACCAATTGCGCGGACGCTCAGGCCGCCAGGGTGATCCGGGTTCATCTCGTTTCTATTTGAGCCTCGATGATTCGCTGATGAGAATTTTCGCTGGTGACCGTGTTCGCGCGATCATGGACCGCTTGAAGATGCCAGAGGGTGAGGCCATCGAGGCCGGTATGGTGACCCGCAGCATCGAGTCAGCACAGCGCAAAGTCGAGGCACGCAACTTCGATGTCCGCAAACAGTTGCTTGAGTACGATGACGTCTCGAACGACCAGCGCAAGGTCATCTATCAACAACGCAACGATATATTGGATGCCACCGCGTTGCGCGACCAAATCGCTGCGCTGCGCGAGGGCTGTTTCACGGCTCTTGTGCGCCAATACGTACCAATCGAGAGCGTCGAAGAGCAGTGGGATCTTGCCGCCCTTCAGCGTGTGTTGGCCGATGAGTGGCAACTTGAATTGGATTTGATGGGGACCGTGTCAAGCGCAGACGCGATTGACGACGAAGACATCGTGAAGCGCGTGACCGATGCCGCAACCGCTCATTTTGATGCCAAGGTTGCACGCGTCGGCGACGCAAATTTCACGCAATTTGAACGAATGGTGTTACTCCAAACACTGGATTCCAACTGGCGCGAACACCTGAGTTCACTGGACTATTTGCGTCAAGGTATTCACCTCCGCGGTTACGCGCAAAAGCAACCGAAGCAGGAGTACAAGCGTGAAGCTTTTGAGCTCTTTGGCTTGATGTTGGATAACGTGCGCAACGAAGTGACCCGTATCTTGATGAATGTTCGGATTACCGAACCCGAGAGCGTTCAAACAGCAACCGCTGAGATGGAAGCGCGGGGCGAAGACCTATCCAACGTGCAGTACACCGCGCCAACCGAGACGGGGGAGGCGCAAACCATCACCAACGCGCTATTTGCGGATGGTCCCCGTCTCGATGATGTGCCGCGCGTTGGACGTAACGATGCCTGTCCTTGCGGCAGTGGCAAAAAATACAAGCACTGTCATGGCGCACTCGCCTAATTGCTGACTGAAAGCGAGCCGTATGCCCGTCAATTTGCCCATTCCTTCCGCTGCCGATCTCTGCCCAGTCCCTGGTATCCGTTGGGGCGTCGTCGAGGCGGGGGTACGTAAGCAGAATCGAAAAGATGTGAGCATTTGCGTGCTCGATGAGGGCAGTCAGGTTGATGCCGTGTTCACGGAAAATCGATTTTGTGCCGCCCCCGTTCAGGTGTGTCGAACGCATCTTGCGAATGGCGATGCCATCCGCGCACTGGTGATCAACACAGGGAATGCCAACGCCGGCACCGGTGCCAGTGGCTTGGTCCATGCCAACCAGATGGCACAGGCCGCCGCCGATGCGCTTGGTGTAAAGGCCACGCAAGTGTTACCGTTTTCGACGGGCGTCATCCTCGAGCCATTGCCGATTGATCGGGTTCGGGCCGGCATTACCCAAGCTGCTGGGGTACTCGAAGCCGACGCTTGGCTGACGGCCGCACAAGGAATCATGACCACCGATACACAGCCGAAGGCCTATAGCCGTCAGTGTGTCTTGGGGGGTACAACGGTGACCGTGACCGGAATATCAAAAGGCGCTGGCATGATTCGTCCGAACATGGCGACGATGCTCGGTTTTGTCGGCACCGATGCCCAAATCGCACCCGCCCTGATGAAGGGATTGGCGAAACGTTTGGCTGACCAATCCTTCAATCGCGTCACAGTGGATGGCGATACGTCGACAAATGACAGTTTCGTGGTGATGGCGACTGGCGTTGCCGCGAACGCCATGGTCACGGACTGGGCGTCTGATGATGGTCAGACATTGCTCGACGCGCTATTGGGTGTGTCGCGCGATCTTGCCCATGCGATTGTGCGTGATGGTGAGGGTGCGACCAAATTCATCACCATTGAGGTGGGTGGTGGGCGTGACACGGCTGAATGCCTCAAGGCCGCTTACGCCGTGGGACACTCGCCACTGGTGAAGACAGCGTTTTTTGCGAGTGACCCCAATCTCGGGCGTATTTTGGCCGCTGTTGGATACGCTGGTATTTCTGATTTGGACGTATCCGGCGTTGATGTCTTCTTGGACGACGTGCAGGTTGCGCAGGGCGGCGGTTTGCATGCCGCTTATACCGAGGCGCAAGGTGCAGCGGTGATGGCAAAGTCAGAAATTACGATTCGAATTGAGTTAGGCCGTGGGTCTGCCCGTGACACGGTATGGACTTGTGACTTCAGCCACGACTACGTGTCCATCAACGCCGATTACCGCAGTTAGTTGACCCCAATATGGCACAGACAGACGCCTTACTCGCCGAGCTCATTAAACGAGCCGATCGCCTCATTGATGCGTTGACTCAGGCACATGGCGGGCCGCAATTGGCGCCGCCTGATTGGGATGCGAGCGTCGCTTACCGTTATCGGCGCTACCGCGACGGTCGTACGGCACTCGTGCCCGTGCCCCATGTGGCAAATCTGTCCCTCGATGACCTCCAAGAGATCGACGATCAGAAAGAGAAAATTAAACGCAACACCGCACACTTTATGGCGGGCCTACCTGCCAACAACGTGTTGCTGACCGGCGCGCGGGGAACTGGAAAGTCATCCTTGATCAAGGGGTGCTTGAATACATACAGCGCAGAGGGCTTGCGTCTGATCGAAGTGGACAAGGCCGACTTGATTGATCTGCCTGACCTCATCGACGCTGTCGCCGATCGCCCAGAACGTTTCATCGTTTATTGCGATGACCTGAGTTTTGAGGATGGTGATCCAGCGTACAAGGCTTTGAAATCGATTCTTGACGGTACCGTTTCTGCAGCCGGTGCGAATGTGTTGATTTACGCGACCAGTAACCGTCGGCACTTGCTGCCCGAATACATGAGCGAAAACGCCACCTACACGCACACATCCGATGGTGAGGTACATCCCGGGGAAGGCGTCGAGGAAAAAATTTCCCTTAGCGAGCGATTTGGTTTGTGGATCAGTTTTTATCCGTTCTCGCAGGACGAGTATCTGGTTATTGCCAATCAGTGGTTGCTGCATTTTGGGGTCGATCCTGCGGCTGTTGAGGCGGCCAGGCCACATGCGCTGTTGTGGGCACTTGAGCGTGGCTCACGCAGTGGTCGTGTCGCTTACCAGTTTGCCCGCGACTACGCGGCGGCGCAGCAGGCCGGTGACTGACGAGCGTCCATCCGTTTTGCGGGTGTCACCCGAAATACCTCGCCAGGTATCTGATCGGCCCGTGACCGAGGTGGCTGTTGGTATTCTTCAAGGCGCGGACCGTAAGGTGCTACTGACGACGCGCCCCACCGGCAAAGCGTATGCCGGCTACTGGGAGTTTCCAGGCGGAAAATTAGAGGCTGGGGAGTCTGTTATCGACGCCCTACGCCGCGAGTTGCGCGAGGAAATCAATATTGAAATCAAAGATGGTTGTGTGTTGCAAACCGACTTGGTTGATTATCCCCATGCCCTTGTGAGCCTGCATTTTTGCCTGGTTCGCGCGTGGTCGGGCACTTTGGCGATGCGTGAAAGTCAAGCCTATCAGTGGACCGATCTGCCAACCCGGTTGGCACCAATTCTTCCCGGGACCCTACCGGTTCTCGATTGGCTTCCCAGTCGGTTAGCGGCGATCCGGTTCGTCTAGATCGCTGAGCGGATCTGTGTCTGGCGCAGGTACACGGTAAACCTCTGTGGCCCAAGCGCCGAGATCGATCATCTTGCACGCTTCACGGCAAAACGGCCGGTACGGATTGCCGGGGCCATAAACAGCGTCGTTTCCGCACGTTGGGCATTTGACGATCGTCTCTTTGAATGGGGGTGTGGGGGTGCTCATGGTGGCGTGTCAACTGCAGTTGCTGATGAGGAAGTCGACATCCCCCTTCATCCCTTGGAGCTTATGATCGGCGTCGACACGCATCACCCGTACGGACAGGAGTAGGCGATTGGCACTGATTTCAGGGACCCAGCCAGCGCCATCGGGTACGCCAATTCTGACCAAACTGACATTTCGCCCCTGCGGCAAATTCTGTTGGTAGTTCCCGTCCTTCGCCACAACGGAGTGGGGGGCTGCGCTGTCGCGGAGCAGGCCAAGCAAGCGTTTCAGGGCGTTTGCAACGGGGCTGATCGTCGTCATCCACTCATCGATCGCCGATTGCCGGGCGCGCGCCGGTTGGGCGAGCCAGTGGTGATAGGCGGGTAAATCAAATTCGCAAGTACCGGCTGGGATACTCATACGGCCTCGAATCGATGACAGGAAGTCAGATTCCGCTAAGCCTTGGCCCAGCTTACCGACCATCGCGTTCAGGGCAGCGTGGTGGTGGTCAAGTTCAGTCAATAAACCACGCAGCGCTGATTGATCAATATTTGGGTTTTCCGCGTAACTCGCAAGGACAGTTTTTTGCTTATCAATGTCTTTCAGTAAGTCACCCCGAAGGTCAGCGCGGGAACCCACATCTATCAATTCAAACAGGGTTTGAAGCGCAAAGTGATGATCATGCTCACCATCGCCCGCTTTTAGTGCCGATAAACGATCGATGAGACGCTCAACCCGAAGGTAGGTGCGCATCTTTTCGTTGATAGGGTATTCGTAGGTAATCACAGGCAAATGCGGACTCGGTTATGGCGCCGAGGCGCCGTGCGCACAATCATATATCGAGTTGATGAAGGTAATCATCAACTTGAGTCGACAATTCAGCAATCGTGATCTGGTCATTGTAGAGAACGGTGTCGGCGATCGCCAAACGCGCCGCGCGTGATGCTTGTTGCGCCATGATGGTCTCAACCTGAGCCTTGGAGAGACCATTGCGCGCTTTCACGCGGGCAACCTGCGTGCTCGGCAGACAGTCAACCACCCATATGCGTTCGCAACGCGCCCGCCAGTAGACGGACTCAGCAAGCAAGGGGACGTCGCAGACCACGATGTCTGTCGGTGCGTCATCAATGGCTTTGGCCATTTGTACCTGCACCAGCGGGTGGATGATCGCTTCTAGCTGCTGCTTTGCAGAGGCGTCGGTAAAAATTTTCTCACGCATGTAAGCGCGGTCCATGGCCCCATCGGCGCCAATGGCGCTGTCTCCAAAGGACGATCTGATTGCGTCTATGGCGAGGCCGCCTTTGAGGGTCAGCGCACGGGCCGCTTCATCTGCATCGACAACCGTGAGACCGTGCTGGGCCAGGCAGCGAGCAACCGTGCTCTTACCGCTGCCAATGCCACCGGTCAGTCCCCAAACGCTGCGTCGTCTCATGGGCGCTATTGTGACCCAAAAGTGCCCCACCGATGCAGCAGAACCAGCAGGGCAGCGAGTGCAAGGAAAGGTCCAAATGGAATCGGCACCTCGCCACCCTTTTTCCGCCGAAAGCGGGCCAGTGTCAGCACCCCGAAAATGGCACCCGTGAGCGATGCAAACAACAGCAGCCAGGGGAGGGGTATCCATCCGAGCCAAGCGCCGAATCCTGCCAATAACTTCATGTCCCCGCCGCCGAGGCCAATCCGTTGGGTTCGCCAACGGTAAAACCAGCCAACGATTGCCAATACGCCCCACCCCAAACCGGCACCGATCAGGCTGTCTCGCCAGGAAATGTCAGTTGCGCCGAAGGCACTCAGCGCTAAACCTGCGCCCAAAAAGGGCAGTGTCAGTACATCGGGTAACCAATAGGTTGTGGCATCGACCCAAGCCATGACAAGCAAAACGATACCCCAAAGACCCCACATCAGCGCGATGAGGGGCGTTGTTGGGGCATGCCATAAGCACATCACAAACCAGGCCGCGCCCATGAGCTCGACCAATGGATAGCGCCATGAGATCGTTGCGTTACAGTGCCTGCAACGGCCGCGTTGTCGAACGTAGCTCAGGATGGGGACCAGTTCACTGACGGTCAGCGGTTGAAGACAGACGGGGCACTGCGAGCGTGGACCACTGGGCGCGCCATGGCCCTGTGGGATGGTCCTGAATCGGTGATCCAGCCAACGGGGCAGTCGCGCAATCACCACGTTGGCGGCACTACCGAAGGCCAGCCCAAGCAGCGCAAAGAGCATGATGGTTAACCCGTGATCGATGGCCATTTTTAAATTGTTTGTCCGATTTGAAAGACGGGCCAATACATAGCCAAGACGATGGTACCAATGATAGAGCCCAATAGGACAATCGACAGGGGTTCAATCGCGGCCGTCCATTTTTCGAGTGCCGTGGTTGCTTCGACATTCAGGGTGATCGCGGCGTTATCCAAAAATTGATCGAGTTGCCCCGTTGCCTCGCCGACAACACACAGTTGCGCCAAGAGGGGGGCGATGTCGGGGTGCGCCGCGAACGCCTCGCTGATCGGCTTACCGTTGCTGACGGCCCGATTAACGTTGTCGATGATGGCTTGAAAGCGAAGAGACGCTTGTGCCTGTCGCAGATGAGATAGGGCCTGCGTGAGTGGTAGTCCCGCTTTGAGCAGGCTACTGAGGGTTTCTGCCAGTGCTGCGCTGTACACAAGCCGCAACCAATGCCCGAACCACGGCACGAAAAATAGCACCTGTTCGTAGCTTCGGCGGACGAGTGGTCGCCGCATTTGATGCTTGAGGAAAACAGCGGTCACCGTGGCTAGCAGGATGAGCCAAGCGCCCCAGTCAGCGAGTCCACTGGCGCTACGGATGAGTTGCTGGGTTAACCAAGGCAATGGTGTGCCGCGCTGTGCGAATTGGGCCTCAAAGCCCGGTATGACCCAAATCATGATGAGAGAGATGACGGTCACCGCGACGATTGCGATGGTGATTGGGTACCGAAGTGCCGCCCGAATTTGCGCCTGCCTGTGGGCATCGCTTGCCAGTTGTCGCGAGAGATGCGCCAGACCCACAGCGAGTTGACCGCTTTCCTCTGAGGCTGCGACGATCCCAAAGTAAAGCGGGCTGAATTGGTACTGTTGACGGCGGATGCATTCAGAAAAAGCGTACCCCCCCAACAGGTCGGTATGAAGCATCGAGAGGCATTGAGCCACGGGTATCGGGCAGTGGCGCGCTTTGATTAATGCCAGCGCATCTGTCAGGGGGAGGCCAGCGCTCAGCAGGTGGGACAGTTGTTGCGTCAGACGCAAACGGTCAGTCGCCGTTATGCGCCGTTGGCTGTGTTTTTGAGGGGGCTGTTGGGGGTGAATCGAAATGGTTAGCAATCCCTCGGTGCAAAGGCGCGCCTTTAGATTAGCCGCCGAGGGGGCCTCGGTTTCACCGTTGCGCCAGTCGCCAGACCAATCACGTGCTGACCATTTAAAAGTCAACATGTCGGCGTAACTCCTCAATGCTGGTGAGACCACTTTCAACCAAACGTTGGCCACTTTGGTTAAGGGTCTCAACGCCTTGGTCTTCACAAATGGCGGCCAAGCCTTTGAGGCTTGTGTGAGCCAAAAGTGCGGCACTCAAGTCGGGTGTCATCGGGAGGACCTCAAAGATGCCGATCCGACCTTGATAGCCGTTCACACAGTGGATGCAACCCTTCGGACCGTAGCGGACTGTCGCATTGCGATCATTGTTGCTACGGGGTTGCTTGCAACGCGGGCAGAGGCGACGCAGCAACCTTTGTGCGGTCACCAAACGCACGGCAGAGGCAATTTGGATGGGAGGGATACCCATATGAACCAGGCGAATGAGTGCCGATGGCGCGTCATTCGTGTGCAGCGTGGAAAGAACAAGATGCCCAGTTTGTGCTGCTTGGATCGAAATCGTCGCAGTGAGATCGTCACGGATTTCGCCGACCATGATCACATCGGGGTCCTGTCGAAGGAACGCGCGAAGCGCCACAGGGAAACTAAGTCCCGCTTTCTCATTGACCTGAAGGTGCTGAACGCCGGATATCGGCATCTCGACAGGGTCTTCAACCGTACAAATGTTGACCGTTGGTGCATTCAGACGTTGCAGGCAACTGTAAAGTGAGACGGTTTTGCCACAACCGGTTGGGCCTGTCATGAGGATGAGACCATTGGGGGCATCCAAAGCCCCCTCAAGCGTTTTGAGTTGTGCGCCGGTGTAACCCAAGTCGGCCAGCTGATTCTGTTGGGTTGCTTGTCCCAAAATACGAATCACCAACTTCTCGCCATCAACCGTTGGCAAGCTGCTGACGCGACAATCCCAAATCTGGTTGGGTGCGCCCTTGTAGGTCAGGTGACCGTCTTGCGGGAGGCGCCGTTGTGCGATGTCCATGCCTGCCTGCACCTTAATGTGCGCGCACAAAGCGTCGCGGGTTACCAGCAAGGGCAGGGGGTCAGCGAGCTGGTCGTGGGGCACTAAAACGCCGTCAATGCGGAATCGGCAGCGCAGGCTCAACGCGTTCGGTTCAATGTGAATATCACTGGCGCGGAAGGTACAGGCACGCGCTAAAAGGTATTGCCATGTGGCTGTCGGGTCAGTCATCGCCCCATGTTGGCCCGGACACGGTTCCGCGCAAGAGCAAAAACGCGGGGGTGTTTTTTATTTGCTCAAGAGGCGCATGGCGTCTTCGAGGCCCTTCAGCGTGAGTGGGTACATGCGGCCCCCCATCAGCTGTTGGATGACGTCAATACTCTGACGGTACTGCCAGACGCCTTGGGGCTCGGGGTTGATCCAAGCGTATTTTGTGAACGTTTGCGTGAGGCGTTGTAGCCACTCTGCACCCGGCTCCTCGTTGTTGTACTCAACGCTGCCACCCGGCTGCAGGATTTCGTAGGGACTCATGGTGGCGTCACCTACAAAAATTAATTTGTAGTCACGGTTGTACTTTCGCATGATGTCCCAGGTCGAGAATTTCTCTGCGTAGCGCCGACGGTTGTTCTTCCAAACGTAGTCATAGACACAATTGTGGAAGTAATAAAACTCAAGGTGCTTGAATTCCGAACGCGCAGCGGAGAACAGCTCTTCGACCCGCTCAATGTGTTCGTCCATCGTGCCGCCCACATCCATCAACAAGAGCACCTTGACGTGGTTGTGCCGCTCGGGGACGAGTTTGATATCCAAGTAGCCGGCGTTGGCGGCGGTGTTGCGAATTGTGCCGTCAAGATCCAGCTCTTCTTCGAGGCCTTGGCGTGCAAATTTTCGCAATCGCCGTAAAGCCACCTTGATGTTGCGCGTACCGAGCTCCTGCGTGTCATCGTAATCGCGGTAAGCGCGTTTTTCCCACACCTTAACGGCACTCTTGTTGCCGCCTTTCCCACCAATGCGAATACCTTGGGTGTTGTAACCGCCATTGCCAAAGGGTGATGTGCCACCTGTGCCGACCCATTTGCTACCCCCTTCATGCCGCTCTTTTTGTTCTTCAAGGCGCTTCTTCAACGTGTCCATAAGCTCGTCGTAGTCGAGCTTGGGGGCTTTTTCCTTCTGCGAGTCAGTGAGCAGCTTTTCTATTTCCTTTCTCAGCCAATCCGATGGAATGGGTTTCGAGAAATCAGCGATCGCATCAACACCTTTGAAGTAAGCGCCAAATGCCTTGTCAAATTTGTCGTAATGCTTTTCGTCTTTCACCAAAATCGCGCGGCTCAAGAAGTAGAAGTCTTCCATCGAGCAGGCATCCGGATTGCCAGGGCCGATCACGTTTTGATCCAACGCATCCAACAGCGCCAAATGTTCCTTGATTGAGACGGGGAGTTTGGCCGCCCGAAGGGCATAGAAGAATTGGGTCAGCATGCGGGCGGCACCATTCTTTGCGTGGGCTGGGATCGGCCAAGCTTGTCATTGAGGTGGGCCTTGACGGTTGGCCACTCGCTGCTAATGATGCTGTAGACGTATGTGTCTCGCAGGGTGTTGGGTGCGAGCGGGTGGGGCGTGATTTGATGGTTGCGCAGTATGCCGTCAAGTTTGGCACCCAGGCGCTCAATCGCTTGCCGGCTTCGCTGGTTAAAAGCGTGCGTTCTAAATTCAACGGCAATGCATTCGAGTTGTTCAAACGCGTGAGCCAGCAACAAGCGCTTGCAGGCCGTATTCAGAGCGGATCGCTGTACCGCGCGACGGTACCAAGTACTGCCAATTTCAACGCGCCGGTTGCCATCGTCAATGTTCATGTAAGTCGTCATGCCAACCGCCTTACCCAACAGCGGTCCTGGTTGCTTTGACATCACGGCAAAGGGGTTCATGCGGCCGCTGGCTTGCAGGTCAAGACGGCGTTTGATCTCAGCAGCCATGCCCTGCGCATCGGGTATCGCGGTGAACCACAGTTCGTGTAGGGCACCGTCGGCAGTCGCCTCTCTGAGGTCATCGGTATGACTGTGCGCAAGTGGCTCGAGCCGGACCCACTCGTTCTCAAGGATGACAGGTTGTGCGAAGGCGTTCACGATTTAACGGTTCCGGTTATTCATGAACACCAATTTTTCAAAAAGTGTGACGTCTTGTTCATTTTTCAGTAGCGCGCCCACAAGCGGCGGCAAGCTGATTTTGTCGTCAGCGCTTTGCAACGCCTCCAACGGAATGTCCTCTGCAACCAGCAGCTTCAACCAGTCGATCAACTCCGACGTGCTGGG
>JALQVQ010000211.1 GCA_023260315.1 Burkholderiaceae bacterium | reverse complement strand
GACTTTCGCGTAAATTTTTTTTAAAAGTCTCGACCGAAAATTTTTTTTTGTAAAAATTTCCGACATTTATTTTTTTGCTACTCAGCCTCACTCTCCTCAGCATGGTGAGCGATTTGGGGCCTCGCGGGTTGGCCACACTCGCGGGCTTGGGCCCGTTTGCCAGCCTTTGGCGCCAGCTGGGCCAACACTTCCATGACGCCCGCTTACAACAACTGTTTGGTCGTTACGCCACCTACTGTGGCTCATCGCCATGGTCTGCGCCTGCGACGCTGATGTTGGTCGCGCAGGTCGAAATGGACGGCGTTTGGTCGGTCACGGGTGGTATGCACCAGATCGCCAAAGCAATGGCGGAACTGGGGGAACGCAATGGCGTTCAAGCGCGATACAACACCCGGTGCGAGAAAATCACACTGCATGGGGGCCGCGTCAGTGGCGTTCAACTGGCGTCGGGTGAGCTCATCGAGACCGATCATGTGGTCTTCAACGGCGATGTTGCCGCGTTGGGTGCGGGACTTTTGGGGGATGCGTTAAGGCGCCCCTTCCCCACGCGACCCGTGGCCAAACGATCGTTGTCAGCCGTCACGTATGCCATGCACGCGCGCACTCAGGGGTTCCCGCTGGTTCGACACAACGTGTTTTTTAATCGGGACTACCAACGTGAATTTGAAGACATCTTTCACCGTCACCAGCGCCCCTCAGAGGGGACGGTTTACGTCTGTGCACAAGATCGTCAGGACGACGGCTTGGGTCATGAAAAGGCTGAGCGTATCCTCTGCTTAATCAACGCCCCTGCCAACGGTGATGAGCCAGCACCCAATGAGTCGGAGATAACGGAATGGGAAAAGAACGCTTTCGAAATGATGCGCCGGTGTGGGTTGGAGATCGAGGCGTCCTCAGCCCAATCGGTGCGAACCTTACCCCAGGACTTTGCGAGTCGGTTTCCAGGCAGCTCGGGCGCGCTTTACGGCCAAGCGACCCACGGTTGGCTGTCGGCGTTCGACCGCCCCTCTGCGCGCAGCAAAATACCCGGCCTTTACCTAGCGGGGGGCAGCGTTCACCCGGGGCCGGGCGTGCCGATGGCGGCGATGTCTGGGCGACTGGCGGCCGCGACGCTGATGGCAGACCTCGGTTTGATACACCGGTCCCGCCGGGTGGTTATCTCTGGTGGTACGTCGATGCGATAAGCGACTGCGGCGCTTACGGTCTAACGGTCATCGCCTTCGTTGGCAGCGTGTTTTCGCCCTACTACGCATTGGCACGTCGACTGCAGGGTGCCCATGTTGTGCCTGAAAACTTCTGCGCCATCAATGTGGCTTTATACGGTCGTGGCGGTCGCCGCTGGACCATGACAGAGCGCGGTTCACAACACGTGGCGCGTTCAGCGCGGCACTTCCAGGTCGGTCCCAGTCAGCTGCATTGGCATGGCGATACCCTGACCATTGATATCGACGAGATCAATGTGCCCATACCGAAACGTGTGCGCGGTCGCGTCACCGTCAGACCCGAGGGCTTATGCACCTTTGTCACACCACTCGATAACGAGGGGCGACACCGCTGGGGCCCACTTGCCCCTTGTTCGCGGGTTGACGTCAAGATGGAAAACCCAAAGCTGAACTGGCAAGGCCATGCCTACATGGATGCCAATGAGGGGGATGAGCCCATCGAACAAGGCTTCAAAGACTGGGACTGGGCCCGGTGCGAAATGGCCAACGGTGACACGAGTGTGATTTATGACGTTCGTCCGAAACACGGCCCCGATCGCGTCGTGGCGCAACGCTTCAGCCCCAACGGCGCCACCACCTCATTCACACCGGCCCAGCGCTACGACTTACCCATGTCAGGCTGGCGCATCAAGCGCGGTATGCGTAACGAAGCGGGTTGTGCACCGCAGATCATCAGCACCCTTGAGGACACCCCGTTTTATGCGCGCTCGCTGCTAAAAACCACCGTGATGGGTGAGAGCGTCACCGCGATGCACGAGTCACTGGACATCCCGCGCCTTGTCTCCCTGCCCGTCCGTTTGATGCTCCCCTGGCGAATGCCGAGACGGCCCTGATGTCTGTGCCAAACGGCTTAGGGTACGCAATCGCTCACGCGGACCCAAGCTTGACGCCAAGACCCCCTCTGCGGCCAAACCTTCCAAGTACAACCGCTCAATGTCCGGCGCCGCTGAGACGAGTGCGCGTTCTGCAAACGGCATGTGAAGCAGGGCTCTGACCGCAAACAGCACCCGCAACCAGCCCGGTATCCAGATTCTCCGGGTGCGGCGCTGCATCCCTCGAACAATCACGCGCGCGGCGTCAGCGGCCGAAATTTCCTTGTTGAGAAGGCTTGGCATGGTTGAGCGCAACATCATTGAGCGCGTCAACAATGCGGGTATGCAGGCCAAATTTGGCCGCACCTTGGTGCCAACCGAAGAGGTTGTTGAGCTGAAAAACGGCCAGCGTCGTACCACAGAGCGCAAATTCTTCCCCGGTTACGTCTTGGTCGAAATGACCATGGACGACGAGACCTGGCACTTGGTGAAAAACACCAACAAAGTGACCGGTTTTGTCGGTGGCGCCAAGAACCGTCCAGCCCCAATTTCTGAAGCCGACGTGCAGAAGATCATGGGTCAGATGCAAGAGGGCACTGATAAGCCCCGTCACAAAGTTGAGTTTGTCACCGGCGAATACGTCCGTGTCAAAGAGGGCCCATTTGCTGACTTCAACGGTACTGTCGAAGAGGTCAACTACGAGAAAAATAAAATGCGCGTCGCGGTCACTATTTTTGGCCGATCAACGCCGGTCGAACTGGAATTCAGCCAGGTCGAAAAAGGTTAATTTGTTTTGTTGTTGGCACCCCAGGTGCCAACAGTTTTGGCGTTCCCGACCCGCGCCAAATTGAAAAGCAGGGTCGTTATTTGCGA
>JALQVQ010000207.1 GCA_023260315.1 Burkholderiaceae bacterium | reverse complement strand
CTGTCCGGCTTTTATGAGGTTGACGTTCGATTCGATGAACGCCTTGGGGTTCTGGTTCTGCAGAGCCACAAGCATTTGGTTCATGGTGGCGCCGTTGGCACGCGCATCGGTCAGTGCCTCATAGACGATCTCACTGGCCGTGTCACCGTTGGTGACAGCGATATTGACAGGGCCGCTGGCGACGGGTGTCTGCACCGGCATCGCAGCGGCAGGTATCGCCACTGTCAGCGTTCGGTTGACGGTCGCCATCAGTGCGATGCCCTTGCCGGCATCAGCAGTCGGATAGCTGATTTCAAATTCAAGGGCAAGACTTTGGGTGTTGATGGGCGCCCGGGACTCGACGTGGATGTACAGAGCGCCATCTGCCCTTGCCCGTGCGACCGCCGTGATATCAGCGGCATCTGCGGTTGAGGCTGTCAGTCGAATGTTGTCTGGTGTTGCAACCGGAACATCCGTTAGGACGACGTCCGCATTCAGCGGTTGACCCTGTTGGGAGTTCACGGTGATGCGTCCGAAATCAATTGCCCAACTTGACAGGGAGAAGGCCAATGCCAGACCTGCAACGATGGCTGACTGACCGGCGCGATAACCGCGTGCGGTGTTGGGTTTGCGAATCGTAGAGGTCATGGCTTTTCGGTCACGTATGGACTCAGTGGGTTAACAAAATACGCAGCATGCGTCGCAGGGGTTCAGCAGCGCCCCATAACAACTGGTCACCGACCGTAAATGCGCCCACGTACTCGGGACCCATGGCCAACTTGCGAATCCGGCCAACTGGAATATTCATGGTGCCAGTCACCTTAACAGGCGTCAAGTCGGTGATGGTTGCCTCGCGGGTGTTGGGTACAACGGTGGCCCATGGGTTGTCGTTGGCGATCATGGCTTCAATGTCAGCCAGCGGCACGTCTTTTTTGAGCTTGAATGTGAGGGCTTGGCTGTGACAACGCATGGCACCAATCCGAACACAGAAACCGTCAACAGGGATGGCCGAGGAGCCGAAGTCGGGGCCCAGCCCCAAAATCTTGTTGGTTTCCGCCATGCCTTTCCATTCTTCCTTCGACATACCGTTACCAAGGTCTTTGTCGATCCACGGAATCAGTGAGCCGCCCAGCGGAACAGCGAAGTTGGCTGTCTCATCGGCACTCAGGCCGCGCTGGGTCTCAACCACTTGCCGATCGATTTCTAGGATCGCGCTCTTTGGGTCATCAAGCAAGTGTTTGACGGCTTGGTTGATGGTGCCGTATTGCGTCAACAACTCGCGCATGTGTTGGGCGCCGCCGCCTGAGGCTGCTTGGTAGGTTTGGGTACTCATCCATTCAACCAACCCAGCTTTGTAAAGGGCACCAACGCCCATCAACATGCAGCTAACCGTGCAGTTGCCGCCAATCCAGTTTTTGCCGCCCTTGGCAGCGGCGTCGGCTATGACGTTCATATTGACGGGATCCAACACGATCACCGCGTCAGCGGACATCCGCAACGTTGAAGCCGCGTCAATCCAGTGCCCGCTCCAGCCGGTTGCACGCAATTTTTCAAAGACAGCGGTTGTGTAGTCACCCCCTTGAGCAGTCAGGATGACATCGCATCGCTTCAATGCGTCGATGTCGTAGGCGTCTTGGAGGGTGGTCTCATTTTTTGCCCATGAAGGTGCAGCGCCGCCGGCATTCGACGTTGAAAAGAAGACCGGTTCAATGAGGTCAAAGTCACCCTCTGCCGCCATCCGATCCATCAGGACGGAGCCAACCATTCCTCGCCAGCCAACGAGGCCGACCAAGTTTCCAGAGACCAATGGTTTATTTGAAGCCATTTAATTACTTTCTAAGCGTTTGGTTTTATTTCTTTAAGGCCGCAACGACGGCGTCGCCCATTTCAGCGGTGCCGACTTTGCGGGTGCCTTCGCTGTAGATGTCGGGTGTGCGAAGACCTTGCGACAAGACGTCCTTTACGGCGTTTTCAATCCGATCTGCGGTGGCCGCATCATTCAGGGAGTAACGCAGCATCATCGCGGCGGACAAGATCGTAGCCAGTGGGTTGGCAACACCCTTGCCGGCGATGTCCGGGGCACTGCCATGGCTGGGTTCATAAAGGCCTTGGTTCTGCGTGTTCAAGCTCGCTGAAGGCAGCATGCCGATTGAGCCGGTTAGCATCGATGCCTCGTCGCTCAAGATATCGCCGAACATGTTGCCAGTGACGACCACGTCAAAGCGTTTCGGTTCCTTAACCAATTGCATCGCCGCGTTGTCCACGTACATGTGATCAAGCTTCACATCGGGGTAATCTTTTGAGACGTCGGTAACGACGTCTTTCCAGAACTGGAACGTTTCAAGCACGTTCGCTTTGTCAACGCTGGTGACCCGACCCTGACGCTTGCGTGCCGCTTGGAAGGCAACGTGCGCGATACGCTCGATCTCTGGGCGTGAGTAGCGCATCGTATCGAAGGCCTCTTCAGCGCCAGGAAAGTGGCCATCGCTTGCGACCCGACGTCCCCGTGGCTGACCAAAATAAATATCCCCGGTCAATTCGCGGATGATCAAAATGTCTAAGCCAGCCACCAATTCTGGTTTGAGGCTCGAGGCATGGGTCAATTGTTCGTAGCAGATGGCTGGACGGAAATTGGCGAACAGGCCCAGTGCCTTGCGCAGGCCCAGGATCGCTTGCTCGGGCCGAAGCGGACGATCAAGCGTGTCGTATTTCCAGTCCCCCACCGCGCCAAACAAAATGGCATCGCTCTCTTTTGCCAGCGCCAGGGTGGCGTCTGGCAGCGGGTGACCGCTTGCCTCATAGCCAGCACCGCCGACCGGCGCCGACGCCATTTCTAGCGGCAGGTCAAGAACGTTTAAAACTTTGACAGCTTCGTCAATGATTTCGGGGCCGATGCCATCACCGGGAAGAATTGCAATTTTTGCCATGCGTTAAGCCTATTACTCAGGGTGGGCGCAAACCGTGGGCTGCGCAGTGGGTTGTTGTTTAAATCGAGCTGTTAGGCATTTTGTGATCAAGCCATGGCATGCGTGCCAGCCGCTGTGCCTCAAAGGCTTTGATCTTGTCTTTGTGTAACAGCGTCAGACCGATATCGTCCAAGCCATTGACCAGGCAGTGTTTGCGGAAAGCTTGCACGTCAAAGGGGATATCGCCCATCTGGCTGCCACGAATCACCTGCTCGGGCAGATCAATGGTGAGTTCAAAGCCTGGGAATGCATGTGTTTCATCGAACAACTTAGCGATGATCGCCTCGGGCAACACGATGGGTAACAAACCGTTTTTGAAACAGTTGTTGAAAAAAATGTCGGCAAAGCTCGGGGCCAGAACGGCCCGAAACCCATATTGGTCAATCGCCCAAGGCGCGTGCTCACGGGACGAGCCGCAGCCGAAATTTTTTCGTGCCAATAAGACGGAGGCGCCTTGATAGCGGGGTTGGTTCAGAACGAAGTCAGGGTTTGGTTGCCGGCTTTCGGGGTCTTGGCCTGGGAAACCAGCATCGAGGTAGCGCCACTCGTCAAAGAGATTGGGGCCAAAACCAGTCTTTCGAATGGACTTGAGGAACTGCTTTGGAATGATGGCATCCGTGTCAACATTCTCACGGTCCATGGGGGCGACGACACCCGTATGTACATTGAATTTTTGCATCTTGTTTGACTCTGTTCTGCGTTAAGCGATGGTTCTGACATCGACAAAATGGCCCATCACAGCTGCGGCAGCAGCCATCGCAGGGCTCACCAGATGCGTCCGTCCTTGCGCGCCCTGGCGGCCTTCAAAGTTCCGGTTACTGGTCGATGCGCAGCGCTCCCCGGGCTCAAGGCGATCGGCATTCATCGCCAAGCACATGGAGCAGCCAGGCTCGCGCCATTCAAAGCCCGCTGCCTTGAAAATCTCGTGCAATCCCTCTTGCTCCGCCTGTGCTTTCACCAAGCCTGAGCCGGGTACCACCATGGCAACTTTGACGTTGCGTGCCACGCGTTGGCCCAACTTTTTCACAACCGCTGCCGCAGCGCGCATGTCCTCGATGCGGCTGTTGGTGCAAGAGCCGATAAAGACTTTGTCGACAAAAATATCGCCAATGGGCTTGCCGGGCTCAAGCCCCATGTAAGCCAGCGCGCGCTCAGCGGCATCGCGTTTGGTGGGATCTTTGATCTTTTCTGGATCGGGAACGTGTCCTGTGATGCCCGTTACCATCTCCGGTGATGTACCCCAGGTGACTTGCGGCACGATGGCGGCGCCGTCAATCACGATGGTTTCATCGAACTGAGCCTGTGGGTCAGACTTCAGGGTCCGCCAGTGCGCCTCAGCCTGTACCCACTCTGGGCCCGTTGGGGCGAATGGGCGCCCTTTGACGTACTGGATGGTTTTGTCATCGACGGCGACCAAACCAGCGCGCGCGCCGGCTTCGATCGCCATGTTGCAAACAGTCATCCGCCCTTCAATTGACAGCGACTGGATGACGGTCCCTGCGAATTCGATGGTGTAGCCAGTGCCGCCCGCCGTACCAATGCGGCCGATGATCGCCAGGACCACGTCTTTCGCCGTGCATCCCATTGGGAGTACGCCGTCAACACGCACCAACATGTTTTTCGCTTTTTTTGCCAGCAACGTTTGGGTCGCCATGACATGCTCAACCTCACTCGTGCCAATGCCGTGCGCCAATGCACCGAAGGCGCCGTGGGTGGAGGTGTGTGAGTCGCCGCAGACGACGGTCATGCCCGGCAGTGTTGCGCCGTTCTCGGGGCCAATCACGTGGACGATACCTTGGCGCTTCGACATGAATGGGAAATACGCGGCTGAGCCAAAGGCCGCCATGTTGGTGTCGAGTGTGACGATTTGCTCTTTGGATACCGGATCCGTGATGCCGTCGTAGCCTTTTTCCCAACCGGTCGTTGGGGTGTTGTGATCGGCGGTTGCCACAATCGAGCTGGCGCGCCACAACGGTCGATTGGCCTGGCGAAGCCCCTCAAACGCTTGGGGGCTGGTCACTTCGTGAACCAGATGGCGATCGATGTACAGAACGGATGTGCCGTCCTCTTCCGTGTGTACGACGTGCTCGTCCCAAATTTTGTCGTAAAGCGTGCGTTGCATGGCAGTTCCTCGATGTGGACCCAATATTTTATTCGCTCAGGTGCACGTTCTGGCGGCCCATTCGCGTCTGAAGGCCTTGGTTAATTTGTTCAAAAAATGAATTAATAAGTATTTTTTAACAGCAAATAATAAGTGATTTATTTGAAATAAATAGTACAAAAATAGTATTTCAACTTAAGATTGGGCGTTTGCAAAATCCGCGTGGGGACGAATATGCTGAAAACTCGCCTTTATTCTTGGTTCCGAGGACAGGAATCCCGGTCGAAGTCAACCGATGACGCTTTGGCGTTTATCAGCCAAGGCTTGGCTTTGACAGGGGATTTACGCACTGATGCGCAGTGGGTGCGAATCGATGGCGCCGTTGTGGGAGACGTGATCGCAACCTCTGGCGCGGTGACCATTGGCAAATCCGGCAGTGTGACTGGAACGGTTTTCGCTGACAGCATTGACCTGGCAGGGCACGTCAACGGTCGCATGATCGCCGCAGCTCAGATCGCCTGCAAGTGCTCCGCGATATTTGGCGGCCACATGTCTGCCACCGTGTTGTCCATTGATGTCGGCGCCCAGATCACCGGCACCATGGCCTTACACACGAACGATGCGATGCCAGCCCAACCCGTCATGCACGAGGTCACCTCAAAACAGTACGCAGCGCGGTAGCGCCGCAGGCATAAAAAAGGCCCGCTGTTTGAACAACAGCAGGCCTTCGGGTGTCAACGAATGCGGCTGCTTAGCGCTCGTTCGCAGGCTTGACGTTACGCGCGACAGGGCCCGTAAACAGCTGGCGGGGGCGGCCGATCTTGTACTCGGGGTCGCCAATCATTTCATTCAGCTGTGCAATCCAGCCAGATGTGCGTGCCAGCGCAAAGATACCCGTGAAGAGGTTGACGGGGATGCCGATTGCGCGTTGGACGATACCTGAGTAGAAGTCCACGTTGGGATACAGCTTGCGCGAAACGAAGTATTCGTCCTCGAGTGCGATCTTTTCAAGGGCCATCGCCAACTTGAACAGGGGGTCGTTTTCCAGCCCCATCTCTTGCAACACTTCTTTGCAAGTTTCTTGCATGAGTTTCGCGCGCGGGTCGTAGTTCTTGTAAACACGATGTCCAAAACCCATCAACCGAACGCCTGAGTTCTTATCTTTGACTTGTTCCATGAATTCGCCGACTTTGGCGACGCCGCCCATGCGCTGGATGTCTTCCAACATATTCAAGCAGGCCTCATTCGCACCACCGTGGGCGGGACCCCACAAACAGGCAACACCCGCTGCAATGGCTGCGAACGGGTTGGTCCCTGATGAGCCGCACAAGCGCACCGTTGATGTCGATGCGTTCTGCTCGTGGTCCGCATGCAAAATGAAGATGCGATCGAGTGCACGTTCGAGGACGGGGTTAACCTTGTACTCTTCACAGGGCGTTGCAAACATCATGTGCAGGAAATTACCTGCATAGCTCAGTGAGTTTTTGGGATAGATGTAAGGCTGGCCGATCTTGTATTTGTAAGCCATCGCGACAAGCGTTGGCATCTTGGCAATCAAGCGGATGGCCGCGATATGACGATGCTCGGGGTTGGTGATGTCTGTGCTGTCGTGATAGAAAGCCGACATGCCGCCAACAAGCCCAGTCAGTACGGCCATCGGGTGCGCGTCGCGGCGGAAACCACGCAAAAAATACTGCATCTGGTCGTTGACCATGGTGTGACTGGTCACCAAGTGATCGAAGTCTTTCTTCTGCTGAACGTTTGGCAATTCGCCGTTTAACAGCAGGTAGCAGGTGTCCAAATAATCGCACTGCGTCGCCAACTGTTCGATGGGGTAGCCGCGGTAGAGCAACTCACCCTTGTCACCGTCGATGTAGGTGATGGTCGACTGGCAAGCGGCAGTCGATAAGAAGCCAGGGTCATAGGTGAACATGCCCGTTTGGCCGTAAAGCTTACGAATGTCGATAACGTCTGGGCCGACGCTACCGCTGTAAACCGGCATTTCAACGCTGGGGCTGCCGTCGCTAAATGACAGCGTGGCTTTGTTATCCGACAGGTTCATGACAGAGGTTCCTTATTTCAGTGAATGTGTCGCTCGCATTTGCTTTAAAAGCGCAAGCACGTCAGCCGTTGCTAACGCGCCTTGGGGGTCCTTACGGGCCAGCAACAGGTCTAATAAATCGTTGTCGGATAAATCCATTAAGTCGGTCAAAGCTTGCGCTTGATCAACTGTCAACGAGGCTTCGTATTGCTTGAAAAAGCGCTCGATGAAGAGGTCATTTTCGAGCAAGCCCCTGCGGCAACGCCACTTGAGCTTACTCAAGTCGCGTTCGCCGATGAGGGGGCTGTTTTGTGACATCGTTTGAACGACCGTTTAAACGGCGCGCAAAACCATCATTTCTTTGATCTTGCCGATTGCCTTGGTAGGGTTTAAACCCTTGGGGCAGACATCGACGCAATTCATGATCGTATGGCAACGGAACAAACGATAGGGATCTTCCAGGTTGTCCAAGCGCTCCGCTGTCGCCTCATCACGGCTGTCGGCGATGAAACGATAGGCTTGTAACAGGCCAGCCGGGCCAACGAACTTGTCAGGGTTCCACCAGAAGCTTGGGCAGCTGGTTGAACAACTGGCGCACAAAATACACTCGTAAAGACCGTTCAGTTCATCGCGCTCAACGGGCGATTGCAAACGCTCTTTGTCTGGTGCTTGCGAGTTGTTGACCAAATACGGCTTGATGGAGTTGTACTGCTTAAAGAACAGTGTCATGTCCACGATCAGGTCACGCACCACCGGCAAGCCAGGCAACGGTTTGAGCGTGATGGTCAGGATCCTGCCTCGGTTGCATACCAGACCGTCGAGTTGGCTATAAAAAACGATTCTGACATTGCAATTGTTGACACCGCAGGCAGATTGCAAAACAAGAAAGACCTGATGGATGAATTGGGCAAGATTCGAAGGGCCGTTGAAAAGCAGGCACAGATTAACGAGGTGCTTTTGGTTATCGATGCAACTACAGGTCAGAACGCTGTGAACCAGGCGAAGGCCTTTACGGAAGTGGCTGAGGTGACCGGCAT
>JALQVQ010000184.1 GCA_023260315.1 Burkholderiaceae bacterium | reverse complement strand
AAGCCGGGTCCGGCCAACTCGGTATCCGCTACCCAGTCTTGAAACACCTGCTGTTTTGACAGCGATGCGACCAGCGCAGTGGCCACATCACGCGGATTTTTTTTGAGAGGCTTTGCCAACTTCATCGCAGCGGTCAGGGCGAAATCCCCATGCGAGGCCACTTTAGGCACCTCGAGGCTGGCGATCACCGTCGATTCTGGCGCCACTTCAAGGAGGGCAGCTTGGACGGCCACCAATAATTGTTCTTTGATTGCGATCATGCAGTAATTTTAAAGTGCCCAGCCCCCCGCCGGCCGACGGGCATGGGTCACGACACAAATAAATGACGCTGTAGGCGATCGGCGGCAGCCCTCTGGATCGCCTTTGTCAGCTGCTGTGTGGTGTTGGATGCCTTCAGCCAATGGTGCCAAACCAATGGGACGTCCACCCACATGGCCGGAAAAATAGGCGCACATGCTTCGGGCGTCAGCCGGGTGTTTAGGCTCACCTCGGGCACCATCCCCCAACCAAGCCCCTCAGCGATGGCGCATTCAAAGGCATCAACCGCAGGCACAAAGTGCCGGGGATACGGCGCGTGAGTGATCTGGAAATGGGTCTTTAAAAACAGGTCCTGTAGACCATCTTTGCGGTTAAAAACCACCGCTGGGCTGCGTAACATGCGGTGCACAGAGACATGTCCGGAGGCGAGTCGCCAGCGGTCAATGAGGGCTGGCGCGGCAACGCATTGGTAACGCATTGTTCCCAACGGCACCGTGACACATCCAGGCATGGCGGCCTGCACTGAGGTCACACATCCCACGACTTCGCCCTGTTTGAGCGCCTCCAGCGTGTAATCCTGGTCGTCGACCACCAAATCGAGCAGCAATCGATGCCGCTTGAGGGCATCACGAACACCGGGAAGAAACCATGTGGCCAGCGAGTCGGCGTTAACGGCAACGCGCAGGGTTTGCATGGCGCGCCCGCCGGCAACGTCGGGGGTTCCGTGCAGGGTGGCTAAAAAGTCGGCCTCCAACGCGCGCGCCGCCCGCACATGCACCAAGACCTGTTGCCCACTGGGTGTCGGCGTGATGCGCTTACCTCGGACCAGCAAACGCTGTCCCAACGCAGCCTCCAGCGCTGCCACGCGCAAGGAGACCGCCGCGAGGGTCAACCGCAGCGCCGCTGCCGCCTTTGAAAAGCTGCCGTGCTCAGCGACAGCGAGAAGGGCGTCGGTTTGTTTGGGGTCAAGATGAAGCGCCATAGTTAAATTATTTTAAATTGCATTAATTTAAATTTGAAATCATTTAAAAGTTTTGGAAATACACCGAAGATTCGGGTCGCGATACCGCCCGAAACCATTGCCAATCAACATGACGCTTGCCGCCGCCCTCCTTGACGCCACACTTTGGCATGCACTCTTTGCCGGGATGGCGTTGAGCTTGGTCACCATCATGGCGCTGGGCCCGCAGAACGTGCACCTGATTCGCATGGGCCTGATGCGCCAACAGGTCGGGCTAACGGCACTGACTTGCACCTTTGGTGATGTGGTTTTAATCGGCTTTAGCGTTTTCGGCTTGTCGCATTTCGGCGGCATGAACGACAAGATCATGGGCGCAATGCTGGGTGCGGGCGCCTTGTTTTTATTCGCTTACGGCGCTCAGGCGGGGATGCGATTTTTTAAAGGCATCAGGCCTGTGCAAGGCGTCCTTCAAGTGCCAGACAGCCGTTTGGCAAGCACCCTCAGCGCGGCTGAATTACCAAAGATGAGCCGTCAACGGGCCGTCGTCATGGCGCTCGGGTTTTCTTTACTCAACCCACATGCATGGATCGACACCACGGTCATCATCGGCTCCGCATCACTGGCCTACGGTGAGGCGGGCGGGCGGGTGTTCGGGCTCGGGGCCATCTTGGGTTCAGCGATCTGGTTCACCGCATTGGGGGTGGCCGTCGCGACCCTGGGCAAAAGAATCCAATCGGCACGGGTGTGGCATTGGCTCGACGGTGCCGTTGCCGTCATGATGTGGGGCACCGCCATACTGTTGGTCAGGGGTCTGTTTTGACCCGCTGCGCGCTATCCCAGAAATCCGCTTGTGCGTAGTGGTGCTTGAGAAAGTCAATCCACAAACGCACACGGAGCGCCAAATGTTTGCGTTGTGGAAAGACAGCGTAAATGCCATTTGGCGGCGCAGCATACGATTCCAAAATGGGCACTAACCGACCACTTTCGACGTCAGCAGCAACCTCCCAAGTACTTCGCCAGGCAATGCCATAGCCCGCCAGGCACCACGCGTGCAAAACTTGTCCATCCGAGCAATCCAGTGGTCCACCGGGTTTCAGGTGGATGATTTCTGGGTGCGGCTTGTTTTCGGTCTGCGGCATCTGAAACGCCCAACCCCGTGTTTGCGAGGCATCCGATGACAGCGTCAGACAATCAAAACGGGACAAGTCCTGTGGCGTTCGCGGCGTGCCATTCACCTTCAAATACTGCGGAGTGGCCACACACAACCGTCGGTTATCTGCCAACCGAACGCTAACCAACGACGAGTCGGGCAGGTCGCCCACGCGGACCGCGCAGTCGACCCCCTCCCCGGCGATGTCGACCACTCGGTCACTGAGGTTGAGACTGATACTGACCTCGGGGTGCAAGGCCCTGAACCGGGGTACCAACGGGGCAACATAAGTTCGCCCGAAACCCGCGGGTGCCGTGATGCGCAAGTGACCGCTTGCTTTAACGCCACCCGCACTCACGCTGGCTTCGGCGTTCGCCAAGTCAGCCAGAAGCCGTTGGCAATCCTCTAAAAAAGCACTTCCCTCGTGGGTGAGTGTGATGCGGCGGGTCGTTCGCGTCATCAGTTTGACGCCGAGGCGGGTCTCGAGGGCATCCAAACGACGCCCGATGACTGCGGGTGCGACCCCCTCACTTTGCGCTGCCGCGGTCAGACTACCGCGCTGCGTGACAGCGACAAACGTTTCCAGTTGCTTGAGCTTATCCATGAGGCATTATGTATAAATAGGTCACTAATTATTCACATTTTCCCCATTTAATGGCGGCCTACGTTTGTAATAAAGTGGGTCATGGCTTTTCAACACACCTCACCCACGTCGATTCGGCCCACAGCCGTGTTATTCGACGCCTACGGCACCCTGTTCGACGTCTACAGCGTGTCCTTGCTCGCCGAGCAGCTGTTCCCCGGACACGGGCAAGCCATCAGCGTCATCTGGCGCGATAAACAGATTGAGTACACGCGACTGATCAACACCTCCACCACGTCGGGCGGATCGGTCAATGCACCCTTTTACAAACCGTTTTGGGATGTGACCCGCGATGCCCTGCGCTACGCCTGCGCAAAAGTCCAGATGACGTTGGACGCGACAGCCGAGGAACGGCTGATGAATCAATACCGGGCGCTGTCGGCGTTCCCCGAAAACAAATCGGTTCTTCAAAACCTAAAAGCCGCCGGCATTCCGACTGGCATCCTCAGCAACGGTGACCCCGGGATGCTGGATGTCGCCATCAAAAGCGCTGGGCTCGACGGTCTGCTCGACCACGTTTTGAGCGCTGACAGCGTGCGCTTTTTCAAGACCCATCCCGCTGTCTACGCCCTTGGTCCAGAGGCATTGGGACGACCTGCGAACGAAATTTTATTCGTCAGCAGCAATGGATGGGACGCGTTAGGTGCCACTTGGTACGGTTACCAAACACTCTGGCTGAACCGCCAACAACTGCCAGTTGAGACCTTGGGGACGATGCCGCCACACATCGCCACAAGTCTCACCGACGTGCAAACACTTTTTTGACTTTAACGAAAGCGACTCACCATGACGACACAACGCATCGAAAAGAACGGCCTGCACGTCGCAGCCGAATTACAGACCTTTATCGACACCGAATTGCTGCCTGCAATCGGCGTATCCGCTGAGACCTTTTGGCCTGGCTTTGCAAGCCTCGTGAATGATTTGGCGCCTAAGAACGCGGCACTGCTTGCGAAGCGCGACGCCATCCAACTGAAGATGGACGCGTGGCATGCCGCCCACCCAGGTCCCATCCAAGACATGGCCGCCTACCAAGCGTTCTTGAGCGACATTGGCTACCTCGTCCCCGACCCCGGCAAGGTCCAAGCAACGACCGCTAACGTGGACGCCGAATTGGCCACCCAGGCCGGCCCCCAGTTGGTGGTGCCCATCCTGAACGCCCGTTACGCGCTGAACGCGGCCAACGCGCGATGGGGCTCCCTCTACGATGCGCTTTACGGCACGGACGCCATCTCGGAGGCCGATGGCGCAACCAAAGGCCCCGGCTACAACGAAGTCCGCGGCGCAAAGGTAATTGCATTTGCACGCCAAGTGCTTGACACATCTGCGCCGCTTTCCAACGGCTCACACGCTGACAGCGTTGGCTACACCGTTGTCAATGGCGCCTTGGTGGTCGCGCTGAAAGACGGCACAACAACCAGCTTGGCGCAACCCGAGACCTTCGTTGGCTACCAAGGTGAGGCCGCGGCCCCCAGCAGCATCCTCCTGAAACACAACGGCAACCACCTCGACCTGCGCATTGATCGCAACACGGCGATTGGCCAGTCAGACGCGGCAGGCGTTGCCGATTTGGTCTTGGAATCTGCCCTGTCGACCATTTTGGACTTGGAAGACTCCGTCGCCGCCGTCGACGCAGAGGACAAGGTTTTGGCCTACCGCAACTGGTTGGGTATCCTGAGCGGCACGCTCACAGAGGCTGTCACGAAAGGCGGCAAAACGTTCACGCGCGGTCTCAACCCAGACCGTGTCTACACGGCACCCGACGGCAGCGAATTGGTGCTGCATGGCCGCTCCTTGTTATTTGTTCGCAACGTGGGTCACCTCATGACCAACCCCGCGATTTTGTGGGGCAGTGATGGCGCCGAGATACCCGAGGGCATCATGGACGCGATGATCACCGTCGCTGCCGCGCTGGTTGACATCAATGGCAAAGGCACGCCAGGCATTCGCAATTCGCGCAAGGGCTCGGTCTACATCGTCAAGCCCAAGATGCATGGCCCCGAAGAAGTCGCGTTTGCTTGTGAGCTCTTCGGGCGTGTTGAAGCCGTCTTGGGCCTTCCAGCAGCCACGGTCAAACTGGGCATCATGGACGAAGAGCGCCGCACCAGTGTGAACCTCAAAGCGTGTATCGCGGCAGCCGCGGACCGCGTCGCCTTCATCAACACTGGCTTCTTAGATCGCACAGGCGACGAAATGCACACCGCGATGCAAGCGGGCGCGATGATGCGTAAAGGCGACATGAAAGGCAGCGCTTGGATCGCCGCCTACGAAAGAAACAACGTGCTGGTTGGCTTGGGCTGCGGCCTGCGCGGCCGTGCACAAATCGGTAAGGGCATGTGGGCCATGCCCGACCTGATGGCCGATATGCTGACGCAGAAAGTGGGCCATCCTAAAGCAGGCGCCAACACCGCTTGGGTGCCCAGCCCAACGGCGGCGACCCTCCACGCGTTGCACTACCAACAAGTCAATGTGTCGGATGTTCAAAAGGAAATGGAAAAGATCGACGCCGATGGCGAGCGCGCCGCCATCCTGAATGGTCTGTTGCAGATTCCCGTGGTCGCAAAACCCGACTGGTCAGCCGCTGACAAGCAGCAAGAACTGGACAACAACGCCCAAGGCATCTTGGGCTATGTGGTGCGCTGGGTCGACCAAGGCGTTGGTTGCTCAAAGGTCCCTGACATCCACAACGTTGGCCTGATGGAAGATCGCGCTACTCTTCGCATCTCCAGCCAGCACATCGCCAACTGGTTGCACCATGGCGTTGTCAGTGAGGCTCAGGTAAGAGAGACCATGGCCCGCATGGCTGGGGTGGTTGACCAACAGAACGCCGGCGACCCGTTGTACAAGCCCATGGTTGGTCATTTCGACACCAGCGCGGCTTATCAGGCGGCGTGCGACCTGGTTTTCAAAGGCTTGGCGCAACCAGCGGGTTACACCGAACCCTTGTTGCACGCCTGGCGTTTGCGCGTTAAGGCCGCGTGATCGGTCTCTGACGTTACGGGGCTTTATCGCCTCACAGAAAAAAGCGGCTCCGACTTGCGCGGTAGCCGCTTTTTTTGTCTACTAGGCCCATGGCACTTCCAGACCCTTGCACATGCCCTCTATGCGGCAAACCCAACGCTTGCCAAATGGCTGCCCCACCGGTCTCTACCGCCTCTGCGGGCCCCAGCGTTAGCCCCATACCCTGCTGGTGTGCCGCCGAGTCGTTCCCGCCAGAACTGTTGGCACGCGTCCCCGCCGAC
>JALQVQ010000139.1 GCA_023260315.1 Burkholderiaceae bacterium | reverse complement strand
CGTTTGCCCTGCGTTTTGAATAATCGCTTTCACAATGATGGGAACCGCGCGCTCCACGTCCACATCGTCGAAGACGATTTGGGGTGACTTACCGCCTAATTCCAGTACGCACTTGACCGCGTTTTTAGCAGCGGCCTGTTGCACCAATGTACCGACCTCGTTTGAGCCTGTGAATGAGATGAAGTCGATGTCGGGGTGCTCAGCCAGAGCAGCACCTGCCTCCTCACCCAAGCCGGTTACAACGTTCAGGACGCCGGGCGGGATGCCAACGTCAAGCGCCAATTGACCCACGTATAGGGCCGACAAGCTGGTGTCCTCAGCCGGTTTCAGCACGCAGGCATTGCCCATCGCGAGCGCAGGCGCAACGGTACGACCAAGCATTTGTGCGGGGTAATTCCAAGGGATGACGTGTGCGGTGACCCCCAGCGGTTCACGGATCAGCGTGACCTGATGGCCGTTCAGGAAGGGGATTGTCTCGCCGTGAACTTTGTCTGCGGCGGTGCCGTAAAACTCAAAATAGCGAGCCAAAACTTTGATGTCGTTCCGCGCGGTACTCAAGGGCTTACCCGTGTCGCGGGCCTCCAGCTGGCAAAGCTCTTCTTCGTTGGCCGCAATTTTCTCTGCCAATTTGATCAAAAGGCGTCCGCGCTCTGTGGCGGTCATTTTTTGCCATGGACCTTCGTACGCAGCGCGGGCAGCCCGTACGGCGGCATCGACCTCGGATTTCGCGCCGCGAGCAACATCATCAAGGCGCTGTCCTGTAGACGGGTCGATCACTGGGATCGTCCGCCCGTCTTGTGCGTCACACCACTCACCGTTAATCAACATTTTTTTCATTGTGTACCCCGTTAAAGATTCGAAATTGATTTGGATGCGAATGACTGTAGGTTTTCGTCCCACCGATCGGATTGGCATTTGAGCAACGGCCTGTTGCATTTAATGCAAGACGCTGATGCATACGGGGCACGCGAAATCGGCGTATTTAAATAAAATGTGGCGATGCACCCCGATATGGATTCGTTGGCACTTTTTGTGAAGGCGGCAGAACTCCGGAATCTGACGCGTGCCGCTGAGGCCTGTTTTATAACGGTTCCAGCGGCCAGTCGGCGTTTGTCCTTGCTGGAACACCAATTCAAGGCCCAGTTATTTGAGCGACATTCGAGGGGCTTAGAGCTGACCCCAGCGGGTGAGCAGCTGCTCACCCATGCCCGAGAAGTTATCGCGAAGGTGACACTGATGCGGGCTGAGATGAACAACTACGCGTCAGGCTCGCATGCGGTGATTCGTCTGCTCGGTAACACGTCAGCGATGGCCCAATTTCTACCCCACGACGTATCCATGTTCCAACGCGAGCACCTCGACTGCCGCATTGTCATAGAAGAGTCGTGGAGCGATGAGGTGGTGCGGCGCCTTCGGGCGGGGGAGGTCGATGTCGGCGTGGTCATTCGTACCCATCCGCTGGAAAATTTACATTGCCTACCGTACCGCAGCGACCGTTTAGCGGCGGTTGTTCGGGATGACGATGCGCTTCGTGCTGACAAGGTGAGTTTTAGTGAACTCATTGACCGAGATTTCGTTGCGCTAGAGGGCGGTAGTTCGCTGACGCGCTTATTGACAGCATCTGGTGAGCAGTCATTTAACCCGGTCACGATTCGGGTGCAAGTTCGCAGTTTTGAGGCGGTCTGTCGGGCCGTTCAATCTGGCTTCGGCGTGGGGGTCTTGCCGATCAATGCTGCCCAGGGATTTGCGATCGCCATGGGGTTGCGGGTGATCCCGTTAACAGACGAGTGGGCAGCACGCGAGATGATCATTTGCGTGCGAAACCGGCCCCAACCGGATAGTCCGTTGGGGCAACTGGTTTCGCACTTGCACTCATTTGCACTTGCCATGACCTGACGGCGCGCTATCGCGGTAGGGTCTCCCGAACCGACGCGCGTGCGCACATGGCTTCACTCAGCGCCCGCAGGCGTGGCGTTTTAGGTAACCACGGTTGATCACCGTACCGGAACTGCTGGTAGTCAAACAGCGTGATGGCAGAAATAATATCCAACGTCGGCGCCTGTCCGGTAAGGGATGCGATGTCCGCGTTGGCGAATAGTTCATCCACACGGTTCATAGCCTCAATCATGGTGCGTTGTCGTCGCTGTCCGATGGGGGTATCGTCGAACAACGTTGGCGCCGTTACCTTTCGGGTAATGAGCGTGATGATCGACGCATCGATGCCGCCCAGCGCAACACCAGTCCGCGACAAGATACCCGCGCAATGGTTGGCATCACCCAACAAGCTAGGCCACTCTGGCGCTGGGCGCGTGATTTCTAGCCATTGCGCGATCAGAATGCTTTCGGTCAGGGGCGTGCCATCGTCAAGGATCAGGCTCGGAACCCGCATTGCGACGTTTGCTGCCCTTAAACGCGGATCATCCGCCCACGGGTCGACAATGATCAGCTCGGGGTCAAGCCCTTTCTCGATCATCGCGATTTGCACGATGCGAACGTACGGCGAAGTGGTATTGGCTAACAGTTGCATGGTGTTCTCCGGCAGGCGGTTAACCGCCCAATTGCTGTGTCATGCGCATGTTGTCCAGCAAGGCCCAGTGCTCAATCAAAACCCCATCACGAATTTGGAACAGGTCCATCACGTCAATGTTAATTTGACGACCGGTCGCTGCGAGGTCGCCAAATGCACCGGTGTGCGTGGCTTGTACTTTCAGGCGCACTAACACCTTCTCACCCTCGGCGACGAAATCAAGCAGCGGTAATTGCATGTCTGGAAACGCGGGCATAAGCGCATCGTGTAACTGCATCACGCCCTCGGGACCGCGTACCTCGAAGGGTAGGCCTGGGTCATGCCGCACGAAAGTCGGCGCGATGTGGGCGCGCATCCAAGCCTCATCTTTGATCAAGAAGGCTTGAAAGTAATCACGGCAAAGTTGT
>JALQVQ010000127.1 GCA_023260315.1 Burkholderiaceae bacterium | reverse complement strand
TCGGATCGAGCCGGAACACCCCGGCACCTCCATTGCCGTAGAGCGGCTTGAGGATGATGTCGCCATGCCGCGCCTTGAAGGCGCGGATCGTCGCCAGATCGCGGGCGATGGCGGTGGGCGGGATCAGCTGCGGGGAGCCGGAACATCCGGGGTTTCGGGTTACCGGGTTGCGCCTTTGGAGTCACGGTACCCACTTCGACAAAGCCAAAACCCATCTGGGCAAAGGCATCAATGCAACGCGCATCTTTATCAAGACCGGCTGCCAAGCCCACTCGGTTCGGGAAACGCAACCCAGCAACTGTCACGGGGTCATCGATGCGCGTTTGCGCATAGGCGAAGCGCAAGGGCGTGTGCTGGGTTGCTGCGAGGCCAGCCAGCGTGAGGTCATGCGCGGCCTCGGCATCCAAGCGGAATAAAGCAGCGCGAGCGAGCGAGTAGGGCAGGAAGGGCATAGGATAATGTGCGGTTGAAAGCTCCCGATATTGTCCCAGATACACCCTGACTTATTCCATGACACAAGACGAACTCAAAACCTTGGTCGGCCAAGCAGCATTGGCCTACGTCCAACCCAACACCATCGTCGGCGTTGGGACGGGGTCCACAGTGAATAAATTCATTGACGCGTTGGCATCGATGAAGACACAAATCAAAGGTGCTGTTTCGAGCTCAGAAGCCTCAACAGCTCGGCTCAAGGCGCTGGGTATTCCGGTCTTTGACAGTAATGAGGTGCCAGAACTGGCGGTCTACATCGACGGCGCCGATGAAATCGACCATCACGGTTACATGGTGAAGGGTGGCGGTGCCGCACTCACCCGCGAGAAGATTGTCGCGGCTCAGTCAAAGCAATTTGTCTGCATTGTTGATGAGTCAAAGTGGGTTCCCGTTTTAGGGCATTTCCCGCTACCCGTTGAAATCATTCCGATGGCTACACAGCGTATCCAGGCAGCGTTCTCGCAAATGGGCGGACACGCAGCGGTCCGCTTGCGCGATGGCCAACCGTTGGTCACCGATAACGGCCAACACATCTTGGACGTGACCGGCCTTCAGATCAGCGACCCAATGGCGTTTGAGTCTGCGGTGAACCAGTGGCCCGGCGTGGTGACCGTGGGTGTCTTCGCCCACCAAAAAGCGACGACCTGCCTGTTGGCTACCGCTGAGGGAGTCAAAACGATGACGTTTTAAGCCACTTCGGCGGTCATCCCTTGGTGGCGCAGCAGCGCGTCAATTTGGGGCTCTCGGCCCCGGAACGCCTTAAAGGAATCCATCGCTGGGCGTGAGCCACCGCGTTGCAAAATCTCCTCTAAGTAACGCTGGCCTGTGGCTGCATCCAGCACAGAGCCGGATGTTTTCGAGGCCTCTTCAAATGCGGCGTAGGCATCGGCAGATAAGACCTCGGCCCACTTGTAGCTGTAATAGCCTGCGGCATAACCCCCGGCGAATATGTGGCTAAACGTATGCGCCATGCGGTTATAAGGCGGGGGTATCAATACCGCCACCTCGCGCCGCACCGCATCAAGCGTGGCTTGTACGTTGGCGTCAGGGGGACCTTCGTGCAGAACAAGGTCAAACAGCGCAAATTCAACTTGCCGGAGGGTTTGCATACCGCTCTGGAAGTTTTTGGCAGCCAACATCTTCTCGTAAAGCTCGCGGGGGAGGGGAGCGCCGGTGTCAACGTGCGCAGTCATGTCCTGCAAGACATCCCATTCCCAGCAGAAGTTCTCCATGAATTGACTGGGGAGCTCAACTGCATCCCACTCAACGCCGCTGATACCGGAGACGTCATGCTCGTCAATTTGTGTCAGCATGTGGTGCAGGCCGTGGCCGAACTCATGGAACAGGGTAATCACATCGTCATGCGTCAGTAACGCAGGACGACCATCTTGCTCCGCCCCAAAGTTACACACCATGTGAGCGACCGGCGTTTGCAGCGCGCCGGTATCGGGACGGCGCCAGCGCGCCCGCACGTCGTCCATCCATGCGCCACCGCGTTTGCCGTCCCGAGCCGGCGTGTCGAGGTAAAAATGGCCGACGGTTTCGCCGCCTTTCGTGATTCGGAAGAATTGGACTGCCGGGTGCCACACCGGGGCATTATCCCGAGTGATATCAACCCCAAACAGCGTTTGGACCACTTTAAACAGCCCTGTCAGAACCTTGGGCGCCGCGAAATAATTCTTCAAGTCCGCTTCACTGAATGCGTACCGCGCTTCTTTGAGTCGCTCTGCGATGAACGGCCAATCCCAGGCTTGCGGATCTGCTATGCCAAGCTCTTTTTGGGCAAATTCGCGCATGTCCGCTAGGTCACGTTCAGCGTATGGACGGGCGCGGTGGGCCAAGTCACGTAAAAACGCCATGACCTGCGTGCTGCTCTCGGCCATTTTGGGTGCCAATGACAAGGCGGCAAAGTGCGGGAATCCCAACAGTTGGGCTTCTTCTGCGCGCAGGGCGAGGATGCTTTGCATCACGGGTGTGTTGTCGAGCGCGGCTTGCTCGGCTGCGGCCTGGTCGCTTGCCCGCGTGACATACGCTTTGTAAAGCTGTTCACGTAACGCGCTCGATTTTGCGAACTGCATAACTGGCAGGTAAACGGGCATCTTCAAGCTGAGTCGGTGCAAACCAGTGGCCTGTGCCGCGGCAGCTGTGGCCGCCAAAACGTCTTTAGGCAGTCCGTCGAGCTCCTCGGTTGTTACGGTCAAGCTGAATGCCTCCGTTGCATCGAGGGCGTGTTCACTGAATTGTTGCGCCAATTCGGCCTGTTGGGT
>JALQVQ010000120.1 GCA_023260315.1 Burkholderiaceae bacterium | reverse complement strand
ATTCGGTGTGTTTACTCAAGGCATCACCCGTGTATTGATCAGCAGGCAACATTTGAATGGCTTGCTCTGCCATCTTGCCTGTGTAGGCTTTGTCTTTCATCACTTTCAAGTAAGCGTTTTGCACTTTCTCGACAGCGGCTTTGGGCGTGCCTTTGGGGGCATAGATGCCGTACCAAGTCGACGCTTCAAAACCAGGCATCACGGTTTCGTTCAAGGTGGGCACATCTTTGAGTTGTGGCAATCGCACTTTAGATGTCACCACCAAAGGACGCACTTTGCCTTCTTTGATTTGCGGCAGTGCGGTGTTGGTTTGGTCCAGCATGCCATCGACTTGTCCACCAATCACATCAATCAGCGCAGGGCCCGCGCCTTTGTAAGGCACCATCGTCACTTTGATACCCGCAGAGCTGGCGACCAAGGCGGCAATCAGATGTGAGCTAGACCCCACGCCCGCATTGCTGATGAACACCTTCTCTGGATTTTTCTTGGCAAAGTCAATCAAGCCTGCAATGTCTTTGGCAGGATGGTTTTGTCGAACCATCAGCACCAAGGGCGTATCAGGGAAACGGAAAACGCCATCGAAATCTTTGACGGGGTCATAGCCCAATTTTTTGTAGAGCGCAGGTGCTGCGCCCATGTACCCCATGTGGCCCACCAAAAAGGTGTAGCCATCGTTCTTGGCCTTGGCCCGGCGCTACGCGGATTTGGTCACCGACACCAAATTACGCAAAACGGTATCTGATCGAATTGAGTCTGAATGGCAGCGCACCGCACGGGCGTTGACGCAGATCACGGGGCATAAAGAGCGGTTAGCCACAAACCCCGCACTTCGGCGATCGATCGAGCATCGCTTCCCGTACATTGACCCGCTGCACCATGTACAAGTTGAGTTGTTGCGTCGCTACCGCGAGGGCCGTTCCGATGAACGCGTGAAGCTGGGGATACAGATAGCCATCAATGGCATCGCCGCCGCGTTGCGCAACACGGGTTAGTCCGCGGCAGGCGCAGACCGGTAAAATAAGGGCGGTCCAGACACGGGGTCTGGTCTTACCAAAATCAAAGCATCATGTCATCCAACCAACTCGATACGAAGGCGCAAGCCTGGTCTGCCCTGTTCTCCGAACCGATGAGTGAGTTGGTGAAGCGATACACGGCCAGCGTTTTCTTTGATAAGCGCCTCGCCAACGCGGACATTCGGGGCTCTCTGGCGCACGCGGAGATGCTGCGTGCGGTCGGTATCATTAGCGCCGATGATTTGGCGGACATCCAGCGTGGACTGTCACAAATCCAGGCGGAAATCGATGCGGGTCAATTTCAGTGGCAACTGGATCTTGAAGACGTCCACCTCAACATCGAAGCCCGCCTCACACAGTTGGTCGGCGATGCCGGCAAGCGCCTGCACACAGGACGCAGCCGAAACGATCAGGTTGCGACCGATATCCGCCTGTGGCTACGCGACGAAATTGATGCGATCGATGCCTTGCTGGTCGCCTTGCAATCCGCGTTGGTTGACGTCGCCGAACAAAACAAGCATGTCATTCTTCCCGGCTTCACCCACCTGCAAGTGGCACAGCCCGTGAGCTTCGGTCACCACCTGTTGGCTTACGTGGAGATGTTTGCCCGCGATCAAGCGCGATTGCAAGACGTCCGTAAACGCGTGAATCAACTCCCGCTGGGCGCGGCGGCGCTGGCTGGCACGACATACCCGCTTGACCGCCTGCGCGTTGCCAAAACGCTGGAGATGGAAGGTGTCTGCCAGAACAGCCTTGACGCCGTAAGCGATCGTGACTTTGCGATTGAGTTCACGGCAGCCGCCTCACTGGTAATGGTGCACGTCAGCCGGTTGAGCGAAGAGCTGATCATCTGGATGAGCCAAAACTTCGGCTTCATCAAGATCGCTGACCGCTTCACCACTGGCAGCTCGATCATGCCCCAAAAGAAGAATCCAGATGTGCCTGAACTGGCTCGCGGCAAAACAGGTCGCGTTGTTGGACATCTGATGGGCCTGATCACCCTAATGAAGGGCCAGCCACTGGCCTACAACAAGGACAACCAAGAGGACAAAGAGCCTCTTTTCGACACCGTTGACACGCTCAAAGATACGTTGCGGATCTTTGCGGAAATGGTGGGGGGGCAAGTCGATCCTGCAACAGGTTTGAAATCGGGCGGCATCACCGTCAACGCGGTTGCTATGCGGGGCGCCGCCATGCGCGGCTACGCCACAGCCACCGATTTGGCGGACTATTTGGTCAAGAAGGGGCTGCCTTTCCGGGATGCGCATGAGATCGTTGCCCATGCCGTTAAAACGGCGCAGTCCGAGGGTGTTGATCTGTCAGAGCTGTCTCTGACCACACTGCAAACCTTCGATTCCCGCATCGAAGCCGACGTTTTTGGCCCCCTCAGCCTTGAGGGCTCCATGAACGAACGCAATACCTTGGGCGGCACCTCGCCGGAGCAGGTCAGTGCACAAATTGCCCGGCATCGCGCGCGCCTGAGCTGATTTAGATTTTTTTCATCCGCCCAAAGTATCTTTCAATGTGGGGAATCGGCCCGCGTGGGTAACATCAGGCCTATCGTTTACACCGTTTGCCAAAGCTAGGAGACCCCATGCCTGTTATCACCAACATTGAAGACCTGCGTCTTCTGGCCAAATCACGCGTTCCGCGCATGTTCTACGACTACGCTGACTCTGGGAGTTGGACGGAGTCAACCTACCGAGCCAACACGGATGATTTCGGCAAAATTAAGTTGCGTCAGCGCGTCGCTGTGAACTTAGAGGGCCGCTCAACGGCCAGTCAGATGATTGGGCAAGATGTGGCGATGCCAGTCGCCATCGCCCCAACGGGCCTGACTGGCATGCAACACGCGGATGGCGAGATCAAGGCCGCGCGCGCAGCAAAGGCTTTTGGTGTGCCGTTCACACTGTCAACCATGAGCATTTGCTCGATTGAGGATGTCGCCGCCAACACCGGTAACCATCCCTTCTGGTTCCAGCTTTATGTGATGCGAGACCGTGGCTTTATCGAGCGTTTAATCGACCGCGCAAAGGCAGCCAATTGCTCTGCGCTGGTGCTGACGCTCGATCTGCAAATTCTGGGGCAGCGCCACAAGGACCTGAAGAACGGTCTGTCCGCGCCGCCAAAGCTCACCATCGCAAACATCATCAACATGGCGACAAAGCCTCGCTGGTGCATGGGCATGGCCGGTACCCAGCGCCGTGAATTTGGCAATATCGTGGGGCATGTCTCCGGTGTTGACGATATGGGCTCCTTATCCGACTGGACAGCCAAACAGTTTGACCCGCAGCTGAACTGGGGTGATGTGGAGTGGATCAAGAAGCGCTGGGGTGGCAAGTTGATCATCAAAGGCATTCTTGATGAAGAGGATGCCCGTTTGGCCGTTGCATCAGGCGCTGATGCGCTGATCGTCTCCAACCACGGTGGACGACAGCTCGACGGCGCAGAGTCGAGCATTGCCGTATTGCCACGTATCGTCGCCGCGGTCGGTGATCAGATCGAAGTGCACGTCGACGGCGGCATTCGCAGTGGACAGGATGTACTGAAAGCTGTGGCGCTGGGCGCCAAGGGCACTTATATCGGTCGCGCGTTTTTGTATGGTTTGGGTGCGATGGGTGAGGCGGGTGTGACCAAAACACTCGAGATCATCCACAAAGAGCTGGACCTGACGATGGCGTTTTGCGGGCGAACCCGTGTGGCCGACGTCGACCGCAGCATCCTGGTACCCGGCACGTTCCCAACCTGACGACTTGATGCGACGAATTGCGCACCTTGATATGGATGCGTTTTTCGCATCGGTCGAATTGTTGCGTTACCCCCAGCTGAAGGGGCTGCCGGTTGTCATCGGCGGTGGGAAGAGACCTGACACAGTGCCCGATCGACCCCCACACGAGTGGCCGATTGAGGCGTTCCCACGTCTGCGCGATTACAGTGGGCGCGGCGTGATCACGACGGCCACGTACGAGGCGCGCGCGTTTGGCGTCGGCTCTGCAATGGGGATGATGAAGGCTGCCGCGCTCTGCCCCGATGCCATCATGCTGCCCGTCGATCATGCACGGTACCGCGCGCTATCACAGCAATTTAAAAGCGTGATTCTAGAGATCGCCCCCTTGATGGAGAATCGTGGCATTGATGAGGTTTACATCGACCTCACAGATGTGCCTGGGGGTCAACGGGAGGATGGTCGTGTTCTGGCGCGTTTGATCCAGAAAGAAATTTTCATGGTCACAGGGCTGACATGTTCCATTGGCGTCGCACCCAACAAGCTCATGGCCAAGTTGGCCAGCGAGATGAATAAGCCGAATGGCATCACCATCCTATCCATGGCGGACGTCAAGACGCGTATCTGGCCGCTACCCTGCCGCGCTTTGAACGGCATTGGTCCCAAGTCCAGTGCAAAACTGACCGGGTTGGGAATTCACACACTTGGTGATTTGGCGGCTTGCGATGAACAATGGTTAATTGGGCACTTTGGCAACAGCTATGGCCGTTGGTTGCTTCGCTCAGCAAGCGGCGAGGATGATCGTGCGGTTGAAACCCACTCGGAACCCGTCTCCATCAGCCGCGAAACCACTTTTGAGCGAAACCTTCACGCCAAACATGACCGGGAAACCTTGGGCCGTATCTTCACTGACTTGTGCGAACGCTTGTCCCAGGACTTGGCGGGTAAAGGCGTCGCAGCGCAAGCCGTTGGCATCAAGCTGCGAGATGACCGATTCAAAACCGTCACCCGAGACACCCGCCTTGACACACCCATTCGCATGGCCACAGATATTCGCTATCATGCGGGCCAAACCCTGAAGCGCGCGCCACTTGAACGGCCGTTGCGGCTGCTGGGCGTTAAGCTGGGTAAATTGATACCACTGACGGCTTTACCGCCGACTCAAGCAGGCATCCAGCGGCGATCGGAGACAGGCGATCTATTTAACGACCTACCCACAACCTAGCCAAACGCCTTGCGTCGTAACCACTTGTTGGCAATCCACTTCTCACCCGCAGCGACAGGACATCCGGCATGCAGGGTCAGACTGCTCGGCGACGCCTCGGGGTAAGTAAAGAAGACGGCGCACCCCTTGCGTGGCCGAACGGTCAGCTGTAAGTCCAAAAATTCTGTTTCGCCACCAGCGACCGGTTCGTTGAGATAAAACAAAACCGTCGCGACACGCTGGCCAAAATGGCGCACGCCGCTGATGTCGTCCGGTGTGTCGGCACTGAAGTAGTCATAATGCGGATCGTAGCGCTGTCCTGCTTGATAGCGTGTGACCTGCAAATCCTCCGCATGGGTCAGTGGCCAGTCGAAAGCCGTTGCGACGCGCGCATCGATTCGCCGAATCAGCGCGGTTTCGCCAGGATCGAAAAACATCCCCTGACTGGTGCGCACCCGGTCACGCTCGTCATCCGCCACGGTCTCTGAGACGGTCAAACGCGGCAGCGCGGCAGCCATGAGCGCGTCACATTCTTCGGGGGTTAGAAAGCCATCGATGACCAACAGCTCAGGCGATTCACGCTGCAACGAAACCGCTGCCCAACGGTCTCCCAAATGAATGACCCTTACACCAGGGGCCAGCCTGGCTGATGGGCCTGACGTTGGGCCTTGATCAGGCGGCGGCATGACGCCGTCTAAAAACCAATCGGTCAGGGCTTGAATCGGCCGCGACAAAGCGGTAGCCATCGACATCGAATGCCTGAAGATCAACCGGCTTTTTGACCTTGTTCTCCACCGCGAAACGAACCATCAAACCACGCGCGCGCTTCGCCATGAAGCTGATGATTTTGGTTTGTCCGTTTTTCTGCTCTTCGAATGCACAGGCAACAACCTGCGGCTTCAATGCTTTGCGATCAACGGACTTGAAGTACTCTTCACTCGCCAGATTTACCAACACGCCGCTGCCATCAGTTGCTGCCCGTTCGTTAAGGTAATCCGCAATCCGAGTGCCCCAAAACTGGTAGAGGTTTTTACCCGCTTCGGTTTGCAGCCGGGTTCCCATCTCCAAGCGGTAGGGTTGCATCAGGTCGAGCGGCCGTAAAACGCCGTAAAGACCACTGAGGATGCACAGGTGATCCTGCAACCAGTCAAGCTGCTTGGTCGTCAGCGTCTTGGCCGACAAGCCGTCGTAAACATCGCCATCGAACGCAAGCACCGCTTGCTTCGCGTTCTTTGGCGTGAAGGTTTTCGTCCACGCTTGGTAGCGCGCCACATTGAGCGCCGCCAATTTGTCGCTTAAACCCATAAGGTCTGACACCTCAGTGGGCCCGAAGGCCTTGAGGGTCTTGATCAACGCAGCCGCCTGAGGCACAAACAAGGGCTCGGTATGGGTCGCCGTTTGTGGCGGCGTCTCATAGTCGAGCGCTTTGGCGGGTGAAATAGCGAACAGCATGCGCCGAGTTTACTTCAGGCTTTCAAATCGCCTGCGAGGCTGGCCAGCGTTTCGGCCGCAATGACGGTATGTGCTGGGTAGTTCGTGTGGTCACAACCAAACGTTGCTGATGCACCTGCGTGCAATGCGGCAACCATTGCGGGTGTGAATTCGAATCGAACGAAGTGCACGGCTGACGTCTTTTCATCGGTCTCGCGGTCCAAGTCCTCGTCTGCAATGGCATACACGCGCGGCATACCTTCGACTTCAACGTAAACGCGATCTTCGACACCAATCAGGCGTGACAGTTCGCGCTTACGCTCATTGACGTCGGGGTACTCAATCAGCATCGTGGCTTTCCAATTGGTGCCATCGGGCACCAGCGGCGCATAAGCGTCGATCTCTTGTTGAATGCCCTCTTCCTCGAAAACCTTCTCAATGCGAAGCATCTCTTGGATCTGGTAACGAATAGTCATTTCGCTTTCAAATTGGAAAACAAAATGCTCACCCAGCGTCACGGTACGCAGTTTGCGGTGCGCGAGCACCTCGGCTTTGTGTTCCTTGCGGTACTTGCTGTAAGCCTCTAGGCTCATCAAGTTCTCGGCGGTGATATTTCCAGTCAATTGCATGGTGTTGTCCTCTAAACGTTAATGGGCTGTATTCAAACGGTTCACTTATTCGGGCAAGCCATAAGCCTTGCGCACGAGGGTCAAAGGGTGTGCCAAAGTCGGGACGACCTGTCCATTGACTTGGAAACCTTGAGCGATGTGGTGACCACCCAATGGACAGTCCGAGCTGATGTAATCTGGCTTGGCGCCGTCTTTCATGGTGGCCATGGCTTTGAAAACAGGCTTACCAATCTTCATGGCGGTCTGGTGATGCTGCTTTTTGACACCGTAAGTGCCGGCGTGCCCCGAACAACGCTCAATCGTATTGAGTGCGGTGTCCGGAATCATTTTCAGCATCTCTTCCGTCTTGCGGCCGATGTTTTGCACGCGCCCGTGGCAAGGAATTTGATAGCTGATGTTGCCCAACGGCTGGGGGAATTCGGTCTTCAACAAGCCGTCGCGCTTGCGAGCCATCAGGTATTCAAACGGGTCCCACATCGCCAATTTGACCGCCTGCGTCTCCGCGTCATCCGGGAACATGAGCGGAATTTCCTGCTTAAACATCAGCGTGCAGCTCGGCACGGCCGAGAGAATGGCGTAGCCCTCCTCGGCGTACTTCGCCAATACCGGCACGTTGGCTTCTTTGCTTTGCGCCACGGCATCCAAATCGCCGAGCTCTAACTTGGGCATGCCGCAGCACTGCTCTTTGTCAACGATGACGTAAGGAATGTCGTTGTGCGCCAAGATCTTCAAAAGGTCGTGGCCAATGCCCGGCTCGTTGTAGTTGACGTAGCAGGTGGCATAGATGGCTACTTTGCCAGGCGTGCGCTCACCGTCAACCACTGCGGGTAAGGTGTTGTCCTTCGCAGCAGAGCGGAATTTGGTTGTTGCCAGCGCTGGCAGCCACGCGTCTTTGTCGACATCCAATACCTTTTCCATCAAGGCCCGGGCTGGCTTGGTCTTGTTAACGGCATTGGCCGCTTGCACGACGATGGGAATACCCGCCAAAGAGCCGTGCTTGTCGGTTGATGCCAAAAACTGCTCAGCCTTACCGACTTCCCCTTTTTTGAACTTGATGGCTTTCGCACGCAGCATGGTGTGCGGGAAATCGAGGTTCCATTCATGCGGCGGCGTGTAGGGGCACTTGGTCATGTAGCACAGGTCGCACATGTAGCACTGGTCAACGACTTTCCAATAGTCGGCCTTTGCCACACCATCGACTTCCATGGTGCTGCTTTCGTCGACCAAGTCGAACAGCGTTGGGAAGGCGTTACACAGGCTCACGCAACGGCGGCAACCGTGGCAAATATCAAAAATACGCTCCAACTCGCCGAACAATTTCTCCTCGTTGTAGAAGTCGGGATTCAGCCAGTCCAGCGGGTGGCGGGTTGGGGCTTCTAGGTTGCCTTCTCGTGACATGCGTTGGCTCCGAATGGGGTGGTTTGTGTTTAGTTGGGATGTTGCAAATACTCAGAGAACCGCACGGTCATACCGCGCGGAACTCTCAAAATTCGCCTAGGGCTTGTTTTGAGTGACCGAACGATCAGTCAGCCAGTTCAGCCAAAGCCTTGGCGTAACGGTTGGCGTGTGAACGCTCCGCCTTGGCCAGGGTTTCGAACCAGTCAGCGACTTCGTCAAAGCCTTCTTCACGCGCTGTCTTGGCCATGCCAGGGTACATGTCGGTGTACTCGTGGGTTTCGCCAGCAACAGCTGATTCCAAGTTTTGACGTGTTGAGCCGATTGGCAAACCGGTTGCAGGGTCACCGGCTTGCTCTAAGAACTCGAGGTGGCCGTGTGCGTGGCCCGTCTCGCCTTCTGCGGTCGAGCGGAACAGCGCTGCAACGTCGTTTTGTCCTTCGATGTCAGCTTTGTTTGCGAAGTACAGGTAACGGCGGTTAGCTTGTGATTCACCGGCAAATGCGTCTTTCAAGCACTGCTCGGTTTTCGTGCCTTTCAATGTTGGCATGCGTCTCTCCTTGTGGTTTAAAGAAATGCCCCACTCGCGACAAACAGTTGTTCATCGATTGGGGACCCACGAACAATAGCTGTTCTAGACAAACGCGTCTAATTGCACCTCGCAATCCATTCGATTGATTTTATTAATGGACTTAGCGCCCTTGATATAAAAAGACTTTTTCGCCGATCGGGCGCAAAAACCCTGCAAATGATTGGGGTATTCCCTATGTCCAACGACCGCCGAAGCCAAAAAATCACTCGGAAAATAATTCTGATTAGGTAAACTCATTACGCATACGTAAATTTGAGGTCTCCCCATGTCCAAAGCACTCCCACCGGCTCCGCGCATTCAAGGCCTGCACCACTACGCTTACCGCGCCCGAGACGCGGAAGAGACGCGGCACTTCTATGAGGACGTTTTGGGCTTGCCGCTTTATCACATCATCCAAAGCGATCACGTGCCCAGCACGGGCGAGTACTGCCCTTACACCCACTTTTTCTTCCGTCTCCACGATGGCTCGTACATCGCCTTCTTTGACTTGGGGGATGACGAGGCCGCCCTGCCGTCACCCAATACGCCGGCTTGGGTCAACCACATCGCCTTCTCAGTGCCGCAGCTGTCCGATCTCACCGACATGAAAGCGCGCCTTGAGGCGCATGGGGTCTCCGTGATTGGCGTTACCGATCACCACGTCTTTAAGAGCATCTACTTCTTTGACCCCAATGGCGTGCGCCTTGAGTTGTCATTTCAGACCGCTTCTCCAGACGAGATGCAACGCGAAAGCCAAGGCGCCCGTCAGCGACTGGACGAATGGACGGCTCGGAAGGCCCAATGGCGTGCGGCGCGTGCCAGCCAGTCGCACGCACCGGCCAAGCTCAAACCCCAACAGAATGATCGCCCTGAGCTCAACGGATAAAACCGCATGACGTCCAACACTTACCAAGATCCGGTCTATACCAACGGCTACGAATTCACGGGGGGTGCCGGGTACACCCTACCCACTTACCCGTTCTCGACGCCGCCCGAACTGGCGGGTGAAAACCGAGTCGCGCCTTACGACGTGGTCATCGTCGGCGGCGGCATCACAGGCTTGACTTTGGCGTGTAGCCTCGCGCAGCTGGGCGTCGATGCGGTGCTACTGGACGAGGACAACACGGTTGGCGTCAAGGGCGCATCATCAAGGGGTATTTGCTACACGCAGCGGTCATTGGAAATTTTTGACAAGCTGGGTATCTACGACCGCATCCGAGCCAAAGGAGTGGAGTGGCACATTGGCCGAACCTTCGCTGGCGATGACGAGATTTATAACTTCAACCTACGCGATCGAGACGACTTCAAGTGGTCCGCCCAGCCCGCATTCATCAATATTCAACAGTTTTACATCGAGGGCTATTTGGTGGAACGTATCGCCGCGTTGGGACACATCGACCTGCGATGGCAATCGCGCGTCACCGGCTGCGCACAGGATGCCGATCAAGTCACCTTAGATGTAGAGACCCCAGAAGGCGCCTATGCCC
>JALQVQ010000041.1 GCA_023260315.1 Burkholderiaceae bacterium | reverse complement strand
TAAATATGAAACAAGTTCAAGACGCCTATATTGTGGCGGCGACACGGACACCGATCGGTCGCTCGCACAAAGGCTATTTCAAACACACACGACCCGACGAGTTACTGGCCCATGTGCTGCGCGCAGTGATGGCACAAGCGCCCGGACTTGATCCAGCAGCGGTTGAGGACGTCATCGCAGGTTGCGCAATCCCCGAAGCCCAACAAGGCCTCAACGTGGCCCGCGTTGCCACCGTGATGGCAGGTTTGCCAAAGTCGGTTGGGGGCATCACTGTCAATCGCTTTTGCGCATCGGGTTTGAGTGCCGTGCAGATGGCCGCCGATCGCATCCGGGTGGGGGAGGCTGATGTCATGATTGCCGCCGGTGTGGAGAGCATGAGCATGGTGCCGATGATGGGTAATCACCCATCTTTGGCCCCCAGCATTTTTGCCAACACCGATAACCTTGATGACTACGGTATCGCCTACGGCATGGGGCTGACAGCAGAGAAAGTCGCTCAACAATGGCGCGTGAGCCGAGAGGCGCAAGATGCGTTTGCCTTGCAATCACACCAGCGCGCGATGGCGGCCATGGCGGCGGGGCAATTCACGCAGGAAATCTCACCATTCACGGTGTCTCAACGTCAGGTTGATCTTGATACAGCGGCTGTCAGCGTGGCTGAAAAAACGGTGGATATTGATGAAGGCGCGCGCCCTGACACCAGCTTGGAAGGTCTCGCGAAATTACGCACTGTTTTTGCGGCGCGTGGCTCTGTGACGGCTGGTAACAGCTCGCAGACATCAGATGGTGCCGGTGCTTTGTTGTTGGTGAGTGAGTCGGCGCTGAAGCGCTACAACCTCAAACCGCTTGCGCGTTTCGTCAGTTATGCCAGCCGCGGCGTGCCGCCGCACATCATGGGCATTGGCCCGATTGAGGCGATTCCAGCCGCGCTAAAGACGGCTGGTTTGAAGCAAGACGCCTTGGACTGGATCGAACTCAATGAGGCCTTTGCCGCGCAATCGCTGGCTGTCATGAACACCCTGGGCCTCGACCCAGCCAAGGTCAACCCGATGGGCGGCGCCATTGCGTTGGGTCACCCGTTGGGGGCAACGGGCGCCATTCGCTCGGCCACGGTGGTACACGCATTACAGCGTCACCAGCTCAAATATGGCATGGTCACAATGTGCGTCGGGATGGGGCAGGGCGCTGCCGGTATTTTTGAGCGCGTGTAAAACGCCTCGCAACCCAAAAGAGGAAGACACATGTCAGATATCTTGATTGAAAACTCAGAGGGTGTGACCACGATCACACTCAACCGCTTGGCGCGAAAAAACGCGATCACAGCCAGCATGTACGCCGATTTGGCGCAAGCGGTGACTGCGGCCGGTGCGGATACCGCGTGTCGCGTGTTGTTGTTTCAGGGCCATGAAACCATCTTCAGCGCGGGTAACGACATTGAGGATTTCCTCAACAACCCACCGGCCACTGAGGAGGCCTCTGTTTTTGCTTTTCTGCGCGCCATTTCGACGTGCGAAAAGCCCGTGATGGCCGCGGTGTGTGGGCCTGCCGTGGGTATTGGTGCAACCCTGCTGTTGCACTGCGACTTGGTTTATGCCGGTGATAACGCCGCGTTCTCAATGCCTTTTGTGAATCTGGGCTTGGTGCCAGAGGCGGCTTCAAGCCTTTTGGTCCCGCAGTTGATGGGGTACCACCGAGCGGCAGAGGTGCTTTTAATGGGCGAGCCATTCATGGCAGAGGCCGCGTTGGAGGTTGGTTTTGTGAATCGTGTGGTCGCACCAACCGAGACCAATGCCTATGCCCGCACACAGGCGCTGAAGTTGGCGAAAAAGCCACTGACATCCCTCATTGCAACCAAACGATTGCTCAAAGCGCCCACTCAGGCTCAGGTACAGCAAGTAATGGTGGCTGAGTCCAAGCTCTTTGGCCCCATGTTGCAGGGCCCGGCTGCCCGCGAGGCGTTTGGGGCGTTCGTGGAAAAACGCCGCCCTGACTTCAGCAACCTGTGATCAAACCGCGCTGGCCGACGTGGCCAGCGTGGCCATGTAGCCAACGTAAACGGCCAACAGCAGGCCGCCTTCCCAGCGGTTGACGCGACCCGTGCGGCCGCGCCAGCCCATGCCAATCACGAACAATGACAAGCTGAGCAACGCGACCAACGGGAGGTCGCGTGTCAACAGGTCTGCAGGCACCGTACTTGGGCTGATCAACCCCGCCACGCCAACCACCCCGAGGGTGTTAAACAGGTTTGAACCGATGACGTTGCCCAAAGCCAAGGCGTGTTGGTTTTTGCGTGCCGCGATCAAAGACGATGCCAGCTCTGGCACCGACGTGCCAAAAGCCAAGACGGTGAGACCGATGACCAAATCGCTGACACCCAAGGCCTTTGCCAAACCTTCAGCGCCCCAAATGAGGCCTTGAGATGCCGCCATCATGACAGCCAAGCTCAGCACCAAGACCAGACCGGTGTGGCTCATCTTCGGCAAGTGTGCCTGTGCGTTCGCCTCTGCCTCGACTGTGAAGTTATCCGGGCTTTCCTGCCCCGTTTTCACCAGCCAAACCAGCAGCGCGAGGAGGGCGACCATGAACAAGACGGCATCCCAGAACCCAAGATGCCGGTCCCACAACAGAACAATACTGGCGCCGGTGACAAGGCACAAAATCGGCAGTTCTTTGCGCAGAATGCCCGACTGAACAGGGATGGGGCTGATCAACGCCGTCAGTCCAAGGATGAAGGCAATGTTGGTGATGTTTGAGCCGTAGGCGTTACCCAATGCAAGCCCCGTGTTGTCTTGCATGGCCGCCAGTGCTGATACCAAGATTTCAGGGGCAGAGGTGCCGATGCCAACAATGAGCATGCCGATGATGAGTGGCGAAAGTCCCGTCTTTTGTGCCAAAACAGAGGCGGCATCGACAAAACGATCGGCGCTCAAAATAAGGAAGATGAGGCCGATTAGGATGGCAGCGGAAAATAAAATCATGTTGATTTGGCTCGTTGTTACCAGTGTATGCGGGGTGACTTGCCCTTGATCGGTATATGCCTTTTTAGGACACAATCGAGGCAACGCTGCCGCTCTAAAAAGGTCTAAATGTGACGCCCCCTGTTAAAAAAACCCATCCACTTGCTGATCCCAGTGACGCAGCGGCAACCCTTGAGTACGATTTCGTCGAGGGTGTCCGGGAGGTGTTTGAGGAGAAGATCGTCTTTAACAAAGTGTTGGGGATGAAGATTAAGCTGATTGGTGAACACCGTGTGGTTGCCCACCTGCCCATGCGTCCCGACTTGGTCGGGCATTACGGTTACAACCGTATTCACGGGGGGGTGATCAGCGCGGGGCTGGATGCGTTGGGTGGTCTTGCCGTTTTAGCCGCGATCGGTGTGCGCTACCGCGAGGAGCCGGTACCCCAGCGCTTGGACCGTTTTTCGAAGCTGGGAACCATCGATTTGCGGATCGACTATTTGCGTCCGGGCATTGGCGACGCGTTCGAGTTAACCGCTGAGGTGCTCCGACTGGGCTCGCGCGTGAATATGTCATCGCAAGACCTAGAGTAATGACATGGATTAAGCGTGCTTTCGCTGGCACATTTGGCCTATTGGGTATCAAACTTGCGGTCAGTGACTGACCCGCGAACTTGGCCGTAGCTGT
>JALQVQ010000019.1 GCA_023260315.1 Burkholderiaceae bacterium | reverse complement strand
CCAGCTGCCAAGCCATTGATCCGGCATTGACATCAACGAACTGAGGCAAAAAAGACAGGAAGAAAATAACAACTTTGGGGTTGATGGCGTTGGCCATCAGGCCCTTGATAAACAACCGATGCAGTGTTGGCACTTTAGCAGTCGTATCGGCCGACACCGTCACCACGCCGGCATGTCGCCAGGCTTGCCAGCCGAGCCACACCAGATAGCCACCCCCGGCCCACTTCAAGACGGTGAACGCAATGGGCGATGCCACCAACAGGGCACTGACGCCGAGCACAGCAAGCGCGGTGTGACTCAAGCAGCCAACCGCACATCCCACCCCAAAAGCAATGCCCTCACGTCGCCCTTTGCTAATCCCGAAGCTGAGAACCATCAGGTTATCGGGCCCCGGTGAGAGGGTGATTAAACCGGCGGCCAATAGGAATGAAAGCGTCTGTGTGAGCGTGAGCATGGCGCCAATATACCGCGCGGTTGACTACAAGCGCTCAGACTGTGCGGTTCTCGGTTGCCAAACCATCAAGCGTTTCTCTACAGCGCCGACCATTGAATCCAGAAACAACGCAAAGGCCGTCAGCACAACGATGCCAGCAAATACGGTGTTGACATCAAAGTTACCTTCCGCCTCCAAGATCAAATAGCCCACGCCACCCGCAGACCCGAGATACTCACCCACCACGGCACCAACGAACGCCAAACCGACGCTGGTGTGCAGGCTTGAGAATACCCAGCTGGTCGCACTTGGCAGATAGACGCTGCGCAACAATTGGCGTTGATTCGCGCCCAGCATGCGGGCATTCGCCAGCAGGGTTGGGCTCACCTCGCGGACCCCTTGGTAGACGTTAAAGAACACAATAAAGAACACCAGCGTCACGCCCAGCGCCACTTTTGACCACACCCCGAGGCCAAACCAAACGGCAAAGATCGGCGCCAAAATCACGCGGGGCATCGAATTCAGTGCCTTGATATAAGGATCCAAAATCGCGGAGGCGTTGTCGTTCAGGGCCAGCCACAAGCCCATCCCAAGACCAGACACCGTGCCGATAAAGAACGCCATGCAGGTTTCAAACAAGGTGATGCCCAAATGGCGATAAATCTCGCCGCTGGCAAACCAATTCCAAATACGGCTGGCCACCTCTGCGGGTCGTCCAAAGAAAAATGCCGCTTGATCCGCGTTGTCAAAATAAATCGGTGGCAACAATTCTGGGTCGGTAAAAACATGCCAAATCAAAATGATCGCCGCAAGCAGGCCAAACTGAGCGCCACGCAAGCGCCAGCCACCAATGACGGTTCGGTTCATGCTGATACCTCCATTTGGCGGGCGTAGCCCTTCAAAACCTCATCTCTCAAAACCGACCAAATTTGCTCATGCAACTCAATGAACCGAGGATGCACCCTGATTTCGGCCACATCCCGAGGCCGCTCCAGATCAATCACAAACTCGCCGATTGGCCGCGTCGCAGGGCCTGCCGACAACACAACCACACGGTCTGACATCGCAATGGCCTCATCGAGGTCATGCGTGATGAACAACACAGCCTTGCGCTTGGCTTGCCATAAAGCGAGCACCTCGTTCTCCATCAGTTGTCGCGTCTGGATGTCGAGTGCTGAGAACGGCTCATCCATCAAAATGATGTCCGGGTCCAAAATCAGGGTTTGCGCCAATGCGGTTCGCTTGCGCATGCCACCCGACATCTGATGGGGATAACGGTTTTCAAAGCCCCCCAACCCGACACGCTTGAGCCACTCGCCAGCGGCCTTCTCGGCGTCGGGCTGACTCACGCCACGGAACTCAAGGCCGGCGGCGACGTTACTGATCGCGCTGCGCCATGGCATCAATGCCTCCGCCTGAAACATATAGCCCGCACGCGAGTTGACGCCTGTCAACGGCTCGCCAAAAACGTGCACACTGCCCGAAGACGGCGCCAACAGGCCCGCAGCAACGTTCAACAAAGTTGACTTGCCACAGCCGGTCGGCCCCACCACGGATACAAACTCACCAGGCGCCACATGCAGCGTGGTGTCACCCACCGCCACATAGCGCTCACCTTCACGCTCATTCGAGGCAAAGACGCACGAGATCCCGTCGAACGCCAGGGCTGGCGCCTGTGTGTTGTTGTTCATGGCTTACTTCGGTGCGCGCTTAACGTACTCGTTTGTGAATGTACGGCTCAAGTCAATCCCATCGGCTTTGATGGTGTCGTCAAAGGCAATCAGCGACTTCAGCGCGGTCTTTGTGCCCTCTTCAGAAATCATGCCGTCGGGTGACATGGCTTCCTTGAGGCTGTTGAATGTCAACTTGTAGAGCTCGGGGTCACCCATGCTGTAGCTGGCAGGCACCGTCTTCAAGACATCGTCCGCGCTGGCCTGCTGGATCCAGCGAGCCGCCTTGACCATGGCATTCGTCATGCCCTGTACGGTCTTGGGGTTGGCTTTGATGAAAGCTTCAGGCGCGTACAAGGAGCCGGCTGGCATATCGCCGCCGAAGACTTTGCGGGTTGCGTCCATCTTGCGGGTGTCGACCAAGACCTTGATGGCGCCGTCCCGCTCCAGCGATGAGATCACGGGATCGAGGTTTGCAATGGCATCAATTTGGCCCGTCTTCATCGCCGCAACGGCGCCCGAACCCGCACCAACGCCGATAAACGAAACCTCTTTCGAGCTCACACCAGCGCCGTCCAACACGAAACTGGCCACCATGTTGGTTGAGGAACCCGGTGCGGTCACACCGATCTTTTTACCTTTTAAGTCAGCAATGGTTTTGTAGTTGGGCATCGTCTTGGTCGAGACAGCCAACACAATTTGAGGGGCGCGCGCTTGCTGCACAAAGGCCGTGAAATACTGTTTTTTGCCTTGCAGCTTGATGGTGTGCTCGTAGGCACCAGAGACCACATCGGCAGAACCGCCGACAACCGCCTGAAGCGCTTTTGAGCCACCCGCAAAGTCGACAATCTCAACGTTTACGCCCTCTTCCTTGAAGTAGCCTCGCTGCTCAGCGATGGTCAAAGGCAGATAATAGAAGAGTGATTTACCACCTACGGCGATGGTGACCTTCTCAACTTCAGCTTGTGCGGTGCCTTGTAGCGCGAGCAGCGCAACAGCCGTGGTGATGCCAATGGCAAAGCGTCGTGTGAATTTCATGTTTGTCTCCTGATTCGTGGTAAAAGTTTTTTTCGGCTGTTGTCTTCTGCATACCGAATACAAGAATTTACGGAAGATCCCGCCAAGGGCGAGTCACTTAGGTGAAACGCCAGCCCGCCCCACCCGCCCAAAGGACCCGCTGTGCTCACCTTCGCTCTCGCTGTGTTTTTTCTGATCATCACCCCTGGCCCCGGCGTCCTCTCGGTCGCTGGCGTGGGCGCATCCTTCGGCTCAAAACCGGGGGCACGCTATATCGCGGGCTTGTTCATTGGCACCAACTTGGTTGGGCTGGCCGTGGTCTCAGGGTTGGCAGCGATTTTGCTGGCGAGCGACCAGATTCGTACCGGCCTGCTGATTCTGTCGGTAGGCTACCTGCTCTACTTGGCAGCCAAGATTGCGTTTGCCGGCAGCCACATTGCTTTCAAGGAGGCGGCAAA
>JALQVQ010000214.1 GCA_023260315.1 Burkholderiaceae bacterium | reverse complement strand
GTTTTAGGCGTCATGCCACAAGCCCTGGTTGACCGGGAGGTTGCCAACCTTGCTTGCGATGAACTCATCGTTGTTCAAACCATGCACGAGCGCAAGCAAATCATGGCAGAACGTGCGGACGCATTTGTGGCGCTCCCGGGGGGGATTGGTACCTTCGAGGAGTTGTTTGAGATTTGGACTTGGCGCCAATTGGGCTACCACAACAAACCCATTGGCGTCTTAAACGCTGCAGGCTACTACGACACCTTACTCGCGTTCATTGATCAAGCGGTTGAGCACCAATTTATGGACAGTCGGCAAATGGCCCTGTTGGAAACCGACGCCGATCACCAAGTGCTTCTCCCCAGCTTGATCGGGCAAGCTGGGTTGTCATCGCTCCTCAAACGTTTTTAGAGCGATCGATTGGCGCGTTAAACGGCGCTCTCGTCTTCCTCACCCGTGCGGATTCGAACCACGCGATCAACCGGCGTTACAAAAATTTTGCCGTCGCCAATTTTTCCGGTCCGGGCAGCAGTGACGATCGCGTCCACGCAACGATCGACATCCATGGAGTTAACAACCACTTCCACTTTGACTTTCGGCAGGAAGTCCACCACATACTCGGCACCACGGTACAGCTCGGTGTGTCCTTTTTGACGACCAAACCCCTTCACCTCGGTGACCGTCAAGCCCGTTACCCCTTGCTCAGCCAGCGCTTCGCGAACCTCTTCCAGTTTGAACGGCTTGATGACGGCGGTAATTTGTTTCACGGCGACTCCTTGGGTGCAAAATTTATAACCACATTATGCCCATTTGCTGGATGATAATTTAGCGCTTATGCACCCACTCCCGCAACACGTTCCACTCATTGCCACACTGCGTGGTGATCACCCTGAAAACATCTACCATGGCTCGGTTGCCGTGGTGCAGGCAAACGGCCGCATCATCTCGCGGATGGGCGACATGCAAACGCCGATGTTCACGCGCTCGGCGTTAAAGCCTTTCCAAGCGATGCCGTTGGTAGCCGGCTTTGCGGAACCGTACAACCTCTCGGATGCGGATGTCGCGTTGCTGTGTGCGAGCCACAATGGCGAGGCCGCACACAGCAGTCGCGCCAGTTCACTCCTCAAGCGCGCAGGATGCACCGAGGCTGATTTGCTGTGTGGCACGCACCTGCCGTATTACTACTCGACCAACAACCTCCCAGCCCCTGACAAAGGCAGCTACGGACGTTTACAACATAACTGCTCGGGCAAGCACGCAGGTATGTTGATGCTGGCGCGCGCCCTCGGCGAACCCACGGACACTTACACCCAACGCGAACACCGCGTGCAATCGGTGGTGCGGGACAGTGTTGCCTATTTCAGTGGTATCGCGCGGGAGCAGCTGGTCGTTGGTATCGATGGTTGCAGCGTCCCCAACTACGCACTCCCCCTGCCAGCCCTGGCTTTGGCCTACGCCAAACTCACCAGCACCTCGCCTGACCCCATCTACGGCGATGCGCCAAATCGTATCTTCCAGTCGATGGCGCAACATGGGGCGCTGGTCAGCGGCCTGGGGCGCAATGATCTGGCACTGAACCGCGCCGGCGCGGGCGACTGGATCGCGAAATTCGGAGCCGACGGCGTACAAACCATCGCGAGTCGTTCGAGACAGACCGCCATCGCCGTGAAAATCGCAGACGGCAACTTACCCATGTTGATGTGGATCGTCATCACGGTTTTGTCGCAACTGGGCTGGATGACGGATACCGCGCGGCACGCCCTGAAAGCCTACATACCCGGCCCCCTCAAAAACGTGGCCGGCATCGTGGTTGGCGAGACTGTACCGGTCTTTCAAATGCCCTGAAAGCGAGTCAGCGGAAGGCGTTGGTGATCGGATAGCGCCAATCTTTTCCGAATCCACGGTGCGTTAAACGAATGCCTACAGGCGACTGCCGACGCTTGTACTCGTTCAAGCGCACGAGCCTCAGGACCTGATTGACGGCGGCGGCGTCAAAGCCGGCCTCAATGATCTCGGCGGCAGACTGATCCTCTTCAATGTAGCGGGCCAAAATCGCATCCAATACGGGATAAGCGGGCAAACTGTCCTCATCCTTTTGGTCCTCACGCAGCTCGGCGCTTGGCGGTCGTGTGATGATGCGGCCGGGGATGGGGTTGTCGACGCCGCCGAACGGGTTGTTCTCATTTCGCCAGTTGGCAACCGCGAAAACTTTTGTCTTGAAAACATCCTTAATGACTGCGTAACCGCCGGCCATGTCGCCATACAGCGTGCAGTAGCCCGTTGCCATCTCGCTTTTGTTGCCCGTGGTCAGGACAATGCTGCCAAACTTATTCGACAACGCCATCAACAAAGTGCCGCGGATGCGCGCCTGAAGATTCTCCTCGGTCGTATCGGCTGCCAAGCCCTTGAAGTCGGCAGCAAGAGACGACTTGAACGTCTCAAAATG
>JALQVQ010000193.1 GCA_023260315.1 Burkholderiaceae bacterium | reverse complement strand
AGCGTACATTTGCTCGGGGCTGTGGTTTAACAAAACAGACTTGCTGACAGTTTTCATACAATGAGAGGCTCCGCAGTAATCCACATTTTATGCGGCATACAACTTTAACCTAGGCAACATGGCTTCTAAGAACCCACCCGGTAAGGAAAAAAAGCCTCTACCCGCAAGAATCGCTGACAACAAGAAGGCGCGGTTCAATTACGCCATAGAGGAGACGCACGAAGCTGGCATGGTGCTGGAAGGCTGGGAAGTCAAGGCGCTTCGTGCAGGCAAGGTGCAATTAACCGATGGCTATGTGATCATTCGCAACGGCGAGTTATTCATCATTGGCTGCCTCATTAACCCGCTGATCAGCGCGTCAACCCATGTGCGCTCCGACAGCGCCCGCACCAAAAAGCTTTTGCTAAAAAAAGATGAAATCAGGCGTTTGGTCGGCAAAGTCGAGCAACGCGGTTTCACACTGGTCCCGCTCAACCTGCACTGGAAGAATGGCCGCGTCAAATGCGAAATCGCGCTTGCCAAGGGCAAGGCCGAGCATGACAAGCGGTCAACGATCAAAGATCGTGAAGGCAAGCGCGAGGTCGAGCGCGCGATGAAAGAGCGCCAGCGTTAACTCGCGAGAAGACCGACCATCGGATGCAACTCTGGCGTCCAAGGGGATTCAAAGAAAGCGGCAACCATCTCAGGCGTCACGTCCTCGATGCGAGCTGGGTTCCACTTGGGTTGATGATCTTTGTCAACAGCCAAGGCGCGGACCCCTTCAACGGTCTCACTCGCAGCGCCTGGTCGCAGGTAAAAACACTGGTGCACCATGACGCGCTCCATCGCCAAGTCATCGGCTAACGACAACTGACGGGCCCGGCGAACCTGCTCAAGCACCACATGCAACATCAGCGGTGAACGCGCAGATAACTGGGTATGAACCGATGACGCCCACTCAGCCTCAGCGGGATCGACTGACTGACTCATCTCGGATAGGCGTGCCATGATCTCACGCACGGATGGTGCTGAGAAAACCGCGTCAATCCACGGCCCATGCGTCAAAATATGCGATTCAGGTGTCGGAGACGCCTTGACGGCAACCCAGCGCTGCACTGCCTCTGGCGTCTGGAAAGGCGTCTCTCGTAACTCTTCCCACAAAACCGGCAGACTCGAACGCTCGATACAGCAATCAGCAAGACCCAACGCAATGGCATCAGCGGCTCCAATCACATGGCCGGTCAGTGCCAGCCATTCGCCCATGTGGCCTGGCAGCCGGCTGAGAAAGAACCCACCACCCACGTCTGGAAACAAGCCAATGTTGGTCTCAGGCATCGCCAACTTGCTGTGCGGTGTGACCACACGCAAACTTGCACCCTGCGAAATACCCATGCCCCCGCCCATCACCACGCCATCCATGAGCGCAATGTACGGCTTCTGGTAGGTGTGAATCAGGTAGTTGAGTGCATACTCTTCCGTGAAAAAAGCATCCAAAGCGGCGTCACCCGATAGCGCTGCGTCATGAAAAAACCGAATGTCCCCACCGGCACAAAAGTGGCCAAAAGGGCCGTTTTTATCCGAACCGCGAATCACGACAGCAAAGACGCCCTCGTCGGCTTGCCATGCACGCAAGTGGCTATCCAATGCCCGCACCATGTCAAGTGTCAACGCGTTAAGTGCCTTTGGGCGCTGTAACGTGATCAGGCCCACAGACCCAACCACAACGGCTTCTACATGTTCACTTTTGTATAAGGCTTTCATCGGTTCACTCTCTGCGTTATCGCTTTACCCACCACAAAAAAAGGGCGCTGGAAGCGCCCTTTCATGTCAGCCGCCTGACATATCGCGACCCGCGCGCTTGCGCTCGTGCTCTTTCAAGAAGCGCTTGCGGAGTCGAACGCTCTTTGGCGTGATCTCAACCAGCTCATCATCTTCGATGAACTCAACACCATACTCTAATGTCAGAGCGATCGGCGGCGTGATTTTCACAGCGTCTTCCTTGCCGCTCACGCGGAAGTTGGTCAACTGCTTCGTACGTGTGGCGTTCACAACCAAGTCATTGTCACGGTTGTGGATACCCACGATCATGCCTTCATAAACGGGGTCGTTGGCCTTGACCAACATACGGCCGCGGTCATCAAGCTTACCCAA
>JALQVQ010000137.1 GCA_023260315.1 Burkholderiaceae bacterium | reverse complement strand
GTAAGATTTATAACATTGCTTTGCATTAAAGTTGAGTTAGGAATAATAATTTCAATATTATCAAAAGTTGTAATAACACTACTTCTCATATTTATTTGAGAAACTTTTCCTCTAACTCCAGTTGAGATCTCAATAATATGTCCCACTTGTATCGATTTTTCAAAAATTAGAATAACCCCTGAGGGCACGTCAATGTCTGGCTTAGGCCAGCGTCGCACCGCTCGCAGAGCGGCAGCGTGTCCCTGGTCAACATACGGTAGCGCATCGACCGATAAAGCCTCTGAGCTGCGGTGATCACTGGGCGCAGCGATCAACCAAGCGCCGGCACTTGGTTTCAGCGCTTCCAACGTCTGCGCCAAGTACAACCCCATCGAATCTTTGCAGAAAACAACGCGCAGACCAGCGGCATCAATTGCACTGACGAGTGCGCGTAAGACTGCGCTCTGAAACTCAGGCGTGTGCACGGTTTCCTTTTTTGGCTTGTCGCTGCGCCCAAATCCAATCAAGTCCGGGATCACCACGCGGCAGCCCAGAGAAAGGAGTGGCTCTATCCAGTGGCGCCAAGACGCGCTCCAACCGTGGGCGGGATGAATGAGTAGCCATGTTTTATCAGCCTCCCTTGGGCCTATGTCAATGTACTCAAGTCGCAGCCTTTGAAGCAGATCGGGCGCATCCAAGCGATGGCGTGGGTAGTCAAAGTCTTTGAGTGCCTCGAAGGCCAATGCCGGTGTTCGCAACGCATCCTCTCGCAAGGGAGTGCCTTGCTGTTGATTAACCGCTCTCCGATCAGCGAAGAATCGCGCCAACAGCTCGCTACAACTTTGGGCCAACACCCCCGCTTCTACGGTGGTGTGATGGTTCAAAGTAGCATTGCTGAACAAATCAATCACCGAGCCGGCTGCGCCCGTTTTTGGCTCAGACGCCCCGTAGACCACCCTTGTGAAGCGGGCATTCATAATGGCACCGGCACACATGGCGCAGGGTTCTAGCGTGACATACATCGTGCAGTCGCTTAGACGGTAGTTTCCTATCGCCCGGCCCGCATCGCGGATCGCCTGTATCTCCGCATGTGCACTGGCATCATGGCTGCCGATGGGTTGATTAAATCCCCGTCCAACCACCTGCCCATTGCGCACAACCACCGCGCCGACAGGCACTTCACCACACGCGTAAGCCTTTGACGCCAAATCCAGGGCCGCCTGCATACCGGCGACATCCTCAGGTCGAGCGCTCTCAGCCGCCTTTGTCACGGCCGCTGCCATCCTTCAATCCATTCGACCAGTGCCTGTGCGTTGCCGTCACCCTTCGCATAATGGGCCAGCATCGCGGCTTTGGCTTCGGGTCGGTGCTGGTTAATTTTTACCTTCAGCGTCCACGCTGTGACAGTCAAGGTAAAGCCCGTAATGGCTCTCAGCATGGCTTCCGTGTATGACTCGGGTAATCCTCGCCATTGCGCGGCGTACGGGGGCTCATGTGTTTTGATTAAGGCTTTGAGCAACGCATCCTTATCGGTCGCAGGATCGATCGGCTCTACATCCACTTGCGCGTGCAAGGTGACGTAATTCCAAGTGGGTACGCGCTTTGAGTCTGGATAGACGGTTGGAGACAGATACGCCTGTGGCCCCATCACCGTCACCAAAGCTTTTCGATTGGTTTTCAACAAAGCAACCTGGGGATTGGCGTTCGCCAAATGGCCGAGGAGCACCCAAGGGTCACTGGTAGACGTCTCAAGGGGTAACGGTGAGATGAAGGGTGCACCATCGCTCCCCACCGAGACCAACTGCGCCAAAGGGTAGGCATGTAAAAGCGCTTGCGCCTTCGTAATGTCGGTGCAGTTAAATTGCGGCGGAACGTACAAACTACCGGTAGACACGGGGAGGCTCCTTTATGACCCATCGTTGGTCAACGAGGATTTTAGTCTGGGTGGGTCATCAAGTCATTTGCCACGCGTTGGGCCTGTTTGCGTAAAATTTGTCGCCTATCGTTACGATAACGTCAAACACCTGCGCATTGGGAGTCTCACATGTTTTTTAGTATTCAACATGCCCACACAGGGACGTTTACGCACGACGGCATGCGACCTTATTTTGAGTACCGAGATCTCGGTATCCACACAGCCACAAAAGGTGCCGCGGTCATGCATGTCATCAAGGCGCGGGAGGGCACGAACGCGACTGGCGAGTGGCATCACCACAACGTGGACCTGCAGGTGGTTTATGTCTTGAAGGGTTGGGCCATCTTTGAGTATGAGGGCCATGGGCAGCATCGCCTGGAGGCGGGTACGTGTGTACACCAACCTCCTGGGATCAGGCACCGGGAAATAGCCCACTCAGAGGATCTGGAGCTGATTGAAATTGTGCTACCCGGAACGTTCGAAACCGTCGCCGAATCGAGCTAGGGTTTCACGGGGCTTTAACGCCTGTTGGCGTACCAAATGTTGGCGTAATTCGCAGCGAAGATCACAGCGGCACCGATAAAAACCCACGCATCGAGTGCCTCGCCGTAAAGCAACATACCGACGATCGCGATGGTCGGCAAACGCACAAAATCAATTGGCACGACCACGGTCGCTGGCGCAATAGCCAGTGCGCTGGTGAGGCAATAATGAGCCAGCAGCCCTGCCAAGCCGATCAGAACCAACCACGGCAATGTCTGGACCGATGGCGCTACCATGTCACCATCCCAAGCGCTGAAGATGATGCCAAAAACAGCCTGCATCAACGTGAGCCAGAACATGATGCACAGCACGGTCTCCGTGCGCGTGAGCAATCGTGTGTACATCACAGACAGCGCAAAGAAAACAGCAGAGCTGGCTGCCGCAATCAATCCTGGACTGATGGTATCTGGCGACGGGCGGGCGACGATCAAGATCCCCACAAAACCAGCCAACACCGACATCAACCGGAGGCGCGTCAGTGGCTCACCCAAAATCAATGGCGATAGTAAGACCACCCAAATGGGCGAAGTGAACTCGAGCGCAAACACCTGCGCCAGGGGAATCGCAGTCACGGCATAAAACCACAGGTTTTGTCCGGTGAAATGCGCAGCGTTGCGAACCACGTGCGTGCCTAATGACCGCCTCGTCACCTGCCGCCATTGTCCAGTCAATGTGAGGATGACCCACAGGACCACGATGCCCACCAGACTGCGGTAGGTCATGATCTCGAAGGTATCCAGCGCATGGCTGACGGCTCGCCCTGCCACCGCCATTGCCGAAAAGGATGCGATGGCGCCCAGCATCCACAGGGCGGCTTTGAGGTTGTTAGGCACCGTACGCCTTGGTTCAGGCCTTGGTCATTGGGCGCTCAACGCGTTATTCCCACTCAATTGTCAACGGTATATGTAAGTCTATAGCCACAAAGGGTTTTAATAGCCAGATCTCTCTTGGATACCGTCAAATTTACCGTCAAATCTTTCATACTTCTCTCCTTAACTCAATTACCCCGACTTGTCTCGACCACCCTCACGCCAGAAATTTTCAACCTAGCGCCTAGGCTCGAATGGCGTTAAAAAATGAATGAAGCCTACTGAGACACGGTTTCTCACACTTCCTACCCTCGTATGAGGTGATGCGAAAGCGTAACTGCATCGCGGTTCGTTGAAGGACCAACATTTTCAGATAGCTTATCCGCAGCACTGTAACAATGAAAATTACCACTGGTACCAGTGTGAATCAGATAGGGTGATAGGCTACAGCCCCCGAGCACCTTCGCTTCTTGTCACTACTTTGCAGGAGTTTACAGAGATTAAAAACGAGAAAGACCATAGCAATGAGCCTTTCGGAGTGGGCGGACAAAAGAAAACTCCTCCTCCAAACGCTGGTAGAGGACGAAGACCGGACGTTCCAAACAAAATAGGCTCTGAACTGCGAGCACTCATCCTAGAGGCGCTCGATAAAGCTGGCGCAGAGGACTATCTTGCCAAGCAAGCACATGAAAGCTCTGCAGCTTTCTTAACACTGCTGTCAAAACTCATTCCCAGAACCGCCATTGTCGATGCACAAAAACGCCATTAATCTTCAAGCTGTCACTGGGGCACCCGAATCAGTGAATGATTAGGAATTTGGTCGTAAAAGGAGAAGAGCACAGATTTCATGTCATCAGGCAAGAAAGCCATGGCTTCATTTTTGATGTCATTTGGGATACCAAAAATAACCTCTGCAATTCCCCCTGCAATCGCCGCGATCGTGTCGCTATCGCCGCCAAGAGAGACCGAATTTCTCAATGCGTCTTCAAAACTGACAGCATTTAAAGCACAAATAATAGCTTCAGGAACAGATTCCCTTGCCCTCTCCGATCTTACATAGGTAGGTCGAATTTCATCGGGCGTACGATTCAAATCGTATGGAAATTTCGCCATGAGCTGCTGCTTAATCGCGATTACAGATCTCCCCTCTCTCCCCCAAAAAATTGCCAAAGCCACTGCTTGGGCTGCCTGCATTGCCTCTTGATGGTTATGTGTAATCGTTGAAAATTGGTCTGCAAGTTGGAGCACCTCGGTGTCACTCTTGGCCCACAAACCAGCTGGCGCAATTCTCATCGCCGCCCCATTTCCCCAACTGCCGTAAGGTGAGGGGTTATCTGACATAAACCACATTGCAAACTGTCGTCCCCAACCACCGTTCTCTGAGTAACGGGTACACCACTCG
>JALQVQ010000077.1 GCA_023260315.1 Burkholderiaceae bacterium | reverse complement strand
AATTCTGGATGGGAATTTGCCTTCGGCCCAACACTAGATATTACTAAAACGATGGATGGTCAACTCGATTCTCGCGGAGTTGCGGGCGCTAAATGCCGGTGCCACACCCCCAAACAAAGTCGCCCGTTGAATCGAGCGGCCATCGGCCTCTCTAGGGTTTACCCGATCGGCGGATTACCACATTCAACCTAATTTGTAAGTTTAGGTTGGCTACAATCACGGGTTCGCCGCGCGGTCCTCGCGCGCAGGACCCCAGATCGCTGCCCCTTATCGGTGGCCCAATGGAGCAATTCTTTTATGGATATTTTTCTGCAACAGATCATCAATGGTCTTGTTTTAGGCAGCATGTATGCGCTCGTGGCGCTCGGCTACACGATGGTTTACGGCATTATTGGCCTGATTAACTTTGCCCACGGCGAGGTGCTGATGGTCGGCGCCATGACCAGTTGGAGTGTGATCAGCATCATGCAGGATGCCATGCCTGGTGCACCGGGCTGGGTCCTCCTCATCCTGGCGTTGCTCATCTCTTTTGTTGTGTGTGGCATTCTGAATTTCACGATCGAGCGGGTTGCTTACCGCCCGCTGCGCAACGCGCCTCGTTTGGCGCCGCTGATCACCGCGATCGGTATGTCATTGTTCTTGCAAACCATGGCGATGATCATTTGGAAGCCCAATCCAAAGCCATTCCCTGCTGTGTTGCCAACCGAGCCCATCGCCATTGGCGGTGCCGTGATCTCAGTGACACAAATTTTTATTCTGGGCGCAACTGCAGTGACGTTGGCCGGGTTGCTTTACCTGGTTAACCGAACCAAGCTGGGACGCGCGATGCGAGCGACGGCTGAGAACCCGCGTGTTGCTGGTCTGATGGGGATCCGACCCGATACCGTGATTTCGGTTACGTTTGTGATCGGCGCCGTTTTGGCCGCATTAGCGGGCGTGATGTGGGCGCTTAACTACGGTACGGTCCAGCACTTTATGGGTTTCATGCCTGGCCTTAAAGCATTTACTGCAGCCGTCTTCGGCGGTATCGGTAACTTGGGCGGCGCGGTGGTCGGGGGGCTCGCGCTCGGCTTGATTGAGGGCATTGGCGCAGGCTACTTAGGTGCTCTAACTGGAGGTGTTTTGGGTAGCCAGTACTCGGACATCTTCGCGTTCGTTGTGCTGATTGTGGTGCTGACGTTGCGACCGTCTGGTCTGATGGGTGAGCGCGTCGCCGATCGCGCATGAAGAGGCAAAGCATATGAACTCAAAGCGAAATAAATTTATTGTCTTCTTGGCGTGCGGCATCCTGTTGATGGTGTTGCCATTCTTGTTACAGCCATTCGGTAACTCTTGGGTACGCATCATCGATATGGTGTTGCTCTACATCATGCTGGCGTTGGGGCTGAATATTGTTGTGGGGTACGCGGGCTTGTTGGACTTGGGCTACGTCGCGTTCTTTGCCGTCGGCGCTTATGTGTTTGGCTTATTGGCGTCACCTCACTTGTTGAGCCAATTCGCAAACTTGGCCAGCGCATTTCCAGATGGCGTCCACTACAACATATGGGTTGTTTTGGCGATCGCAGCGTTCATTGCGGGTGTGGCTGGCATGCTTTTAGGGGCGCCAACCCTCAAGCTGCGCGGTGACTATCTGGCGATCGTGACCTTGGGTTTTGGTGAGATTGTGCGTATTTTTCTGCTCAATCTGGATCGTCCCATCAACATCACGAATGGACCGAAAGGTTTGATGCGCATTGATGACGTCAGCCTGTTCGGTGTCGACTTTGGGCGACCGCTGGATCTGGGTTTTGTGACGATCGAATCGGTCTCGCTGTACTACTACCTGTTCTTGTTGATGGTCATCATGACCATCTTTATTTGCTATCGAATTGAAAACTCGCGCATCGGCCGGGCTTGGATGGCCATTCGTGAAGACGAAATCGCGGCCAAGGCAATGGGACTAAACACCCGTAACCTCAAGTTGATGGCCTTCGGTATGGGGGCATCATTTGGTGGCATTTCGGGTGTTTTGTTCGCGGCTTTCCAAGGCTTCGTCTCACCAGAATCATTCTCACTGATGGAGTCCATCATGATCGTCGCGATGGTTGTCCTGGGTGGCTTGGGACACATCCCGGGTGTCATCTTGGGCGCGATTCTGCTGGCGGGCTTACCGGAGGTTTTGCGTCACGCGGCCGGCCCGCTCACGCAACTCACTGATGGCCGCTTGGCGCCCGAAATTTTGCGGCAACTGCTGATTGCACTTGCCATGATCGTCATCATGATCTTGCGTCCAAAAGGCTTATGGCCAGCGCCTGAGCACGGAAAATCATTGGTTAAGAAGGACTGAAAGCATGAGTGACATTGTTCTTAAAGTAGCCGATGTTTCCAAACGCTTCGGCGGTCTGCAGGCTCTCTCAGATGTTGGTATCGAAATTCATCGGGGCGAAGTCTACGGTTTAATTGGTCCCAATGGGGCTGGAAAGACCACGTTCTTTAACGTCTTGACCGGGCTCTACACACCGGATAGCGGCACATTTGAGCTCGCGGGTAAGCGATATACGCCGACAGCGGTTCATGAGGTGGCCAAGGCGGGTATTGCCCGTACCTTTCAAAACATTCGTTTATTTGCAGAGATGACGGCCTTGGAAAACGTCATGGTGGGCCGTCATGTGCGGACGCACTCGGGCTTACTGGGCGCAATTTTGAAGACAAAGTCGTTCCGCAAGGAGGAGGCTGAGATCGAGGCCCGAGCGCACGAGCTCTTGGCCTATGTGGGTATCGGGCACTATGCAGATTACAAAGCGCGTACGCTGAGTTACGGCGATCAGCGCCGCTTGGAGATCGCGCGTGCATTGGCGACAGATCCGCAGCTCATTGCATTGGATGAGCCGGCAGCGGGTATGAACGCCACTGAGAAGGTACTTTTACGTGAGCTCATCGACCGCATACGAAACGATAACCGAACCATCTTGTTGATTGAGCATGATGTGAAATTGGTCATGGGGTTGTGCGACAAGGTGACCGTCCTCGACTACGGCCGTTCAATTGCGCAAGGTGTGCCCTCTGATGTTCAAAAGGACCCGGCGGTCATCGAAGCCTATTTGGGTGGTGGCCACTGAGCGCCAAAACAGGACGCATTACATATGACAAAAACCTTATTAAAAATCAGCGGCCTGAAGGTCGCCTATGGCGGTATCCAGGCGGTCAAGGGCATTGATCTTGAGGTTCATGACGGGGAGTTGGTGACCCTCATCGGCTCAAACGGAGCCGGTAAAACCACCACAATGAAGGCGATAACAGGCTTATTGCCTGCGGCTGAGGGCTCGATCGAGTACTTGGGTCAAAGCATCAAGGGCCAAGGGTCTTGGGATCTGGTCAAGCAGGGTCTCGCCATGGTGCCTGAGGGGCGCGGCGTATTCACCCGAATGAGCATTCTTGAAAACCTCAAAATGGGCGCCCATGTTCGCAGCGATGACGCTGAGGTCGCGAAGGACATTGAGTCAATGTTCGAGTTGTTCCCGCGCCTGTATGAACGCAAAGATCAACTGTCAGGCACCATGAGTGGTGGTGAACAGCAGATGTTGGCCATGGCGCGGGCTTTGATGAGCCGTCCCCGCGTGTTGCTGCTTGATGAGCCGTCCATGGGCTTATCGCCCATCATGGTGGACAAAATTTTTGAAGTCGTTCGTGATGTTTCTGCCCGCGGCGTGACCGTGCTTTTGGTTGAGCAAAATGCGCGCTTGGCGCTCATGGCTGCGAACCGCGGCTACGTGATGGACTCGGGTCTGATCACCATGTCCGGTGATGCCAAAGAGATGTTGAACGATCCGCGCGTACGGGCCGCGTATCTGGGTGAATAACCGCACCCACGGGGGCGTAAAATAGCGGCGAAGCGCTGAACGCTCCCCCTTTCATTGCGCCGCCTGAGCGGCGCGCCCCAGAAAATCACGACATGTCAAATCCCACAGAAGCGTCCTTGCCCACAACGCCTGCCGTTGATGAAAACCAATTACTCGCTGAGCGCCGCGAGAAGCTAGATGCGATTCGCGAACGCGCAAAGGAAAAAGGGGAGGCGGCATTTCCGAACGATTTCAAGCCCCAGCACCGTGCGCAGGACCTTGCCGATCAATTTGGTGAAGAGACCAAGGAGGCGTTGGAGCCGATGGCGGTGCGCGCCAGTGTGGCAGGCCGAATGATGTTGAAGCGCGTGATGGGCAAAGCCAGCTTTGCAACCCTGCAAGATGCATCCATGGGTAGCGCCGGTGGTCGAATTCAGATTTACCTTAATAACGACAGTGTTGGCGAGGCGTGTCACCAAGACTTCAAACACTGGGATTTGGGTGATATCGTGGCCGCGGAAGGCGTCCTTTTTAAGACGCGCACGGGTGAGTTGACCATTCATGCGGATAGCGTGCGTTTGCTCACAAAGAGCCTTCGCCCCTTGCCAGATAAGTTTCATGGCGTTGCCGACCAAGAGATCAAGTACCGTCAGCGTTACGTTGACTTAATTACCGATGAAGCGGCGCGTGTCCGCTTCGCTGCGCGCAGCCGTGCGGTGAGCGGTATGCGTGAATTCATGGTTTCACACGGTTTTCTCGAGGTTGAGACGCCGATGTTGCACCCAATCCCAGGCGGCGCCAATGCCAAGCCGTTTGTGACGCACCACAATGCACTCGATCAGCAAATGTTTTTGCGCATTGCCCCGGAGCTTTACCTGAAGCGTTTGTTGGTGGGTGGGTTTGAACGGGTTTTTGAAATCAACCGCAACTTCCGCAATGAGGGCATTTCGGTTCGCCACAACCCTGAATTCACAATGATGGAGTTCTAGGCGGCGTATTGGAACTATCAGGACTTGATGGGCTTTACGGAGTCTTTAATCCGAGACGCAGCTCAAAAAGCGGTCGGCTCGTTGCAACTAACTTATGGCGGAAAAGCGGTTGACCTCAGTCAGCCGTTCGCTCGGTTGACGATACGTGAAGCCATCGATGCCTATACCGATGCGGGCGCCAATGCGGATGATGCCGATTGGCTGTCGCAGGCCTTGCGTGGTTTGCGCGTTGCGCCAGACAAGCTTGCAGGCAAATCGCTTGCAGGTTTGCAAGTGATGTATTTCGAAGAGCTGGTGGAAGAGAAGCTGTGGCAGCCTACCTTCATCTGCGAGCATCCCGTGGAAATTTCGCCTTTGGCACGTGCCAGCGATGACCGGCCCGAGGTAACGGAGCGATTTGAGCTTTACATCACGGGGCGTGAGTTCGGCAACGGTTTTTCAGAGCTGAACGATGCCCAGGACCAGGCCGCTCGCTTCCAGTCGCAGGTCGCGGCAAAAGACGGGGGCGATGATGAGGCGATGTTCTTCGACCACGATTTCGTACGGGCACTTGAGTACGGGATGCCCCCCGCGGGCGGTTGCGGTATCGGGATCGACCGTTTGATGATGTTGCTGACGGACAGCGCAAGTATCCGGGACGTGATCCTGTTTCCTGCACTGCGTCATCAAGCCGGCTAGCGCGCCCTTGACATGCCCTCAGGGCCCCCACAAAAAGACAGCGGGTAACGGGAAGCGGGGCATCGTCCCCGCTTTGTTTTGTAGGCTCCATGCCTGCACGCTTTGGCTCACCACGATGGGGGCCAGCGTTAAGCCACTCGCGATTGCCAGGCGGGTATTGGGTTGGAGCGTTGCCAGCATGGTTTGCAGTAACGCATCGTTGCGGTAAGGCGTCTCGATGCAAATTTGTGTCTCGCCAGTTTTAAGTGCGCGAGCCTCTGTGCTGCGAATATGGGCAAGTTGCTCCGCACCCTTGGGGAGGTAGCCAATAAAGGCGAATTGTTGTCCGTTGAGACCGCTTGCCGCCAACGCGAGCATCAACGAGACGGCGCCGCTCAACGGGATCACCGGAATACCCAGTGCGTGGGCCGCCCGCACCACGGATGAGCCGGGATCTGCCACGGCGGGTATACCGGCCTCACTGACCAGCCCCATGTTTTCGCCACTCAAGCACGGCTTGAGCATCGCCCGAGCAGCGTTGTCAAAGGCATCTGTGAGGTGGTCTCCCTGTTTGTGGGCGTCCCGCGGTATGACCTGTATGGCCATCGATTGAATGGGATTGACCAGCGGGGTGTGCTGATTGATCCGTCCCAGAAATCCACGTGTTGATTTAGCGTTCTCAGTGATCCAATGTGTCAGACCCGCAGCAATTTGAATGGTCGCTGTCGGTAGCAGCTGCTCAATCGGTAGCATCTTTTTCTCTTCGCAACCGAAGTCCAGAGGTGTTGGGATAAGGTACAAGCAGCCATTCACCGCCTTGGGGGCGGTGTTTTGTGACGGGGTATTGGACGGGCGCATGGCGGGCTTTCGGTTGGAGAGAAATTAATTTAGGGTATTTGAAGACCAGCGGCTCGCAGCAGTTCACAGGTGCGAATAAGGGGTAGGCCAATGAGTGCGGTCGGGTCGTCGTTTTCAATCCGCGAGAGCAACGCAATGCCGAGACCTTCGCTTTTGGCGCTCCCCGCGCAGTCGTAGGGCGTCTCGGCTAAAAGATAGCGTTCAATCTCAGCATCCGTCAGGTTCCGAAATGTCACTTGAACCGTTGCAATGTCTGTTTTTTCAAACGCGATTGCATCGCACACCACCGTGACCGCCGTGTGGAAAATCACCATTTGACCCCGCATGGCCCGCAGCTGATTGACCGCGCGTTCATGGGTGCCTGGCTTACCGAGTGATTCGCCGTTCAGGTCGGCGACTTGGTCGCTGCCGATGACGACTGCCTGGGGGTTCAACCTTGAAACCGCCCGCGCTTTTGCCAGCGACAACCGTCGTGCCAGCGCAGAAGGGGACTCGTTGGTCAGCGGTGTTTCATCGACCGCAGGGTTGGCCGTTTTAAAAGGCACACCGAGCCGCGACAGCAATTCGGCGCGGTAGCGGGAGGTTGAGCCGAGGATGAGGTCGGGTGTTTGAGTGTGTTCGGTCGGTGCCATGTGGGTCGTGTGAGGGCAGTGGAAGGCGCTATTGTCATACACTGTGTCCCCTGACTCCCGATATTGCATGTTTCCGTCGGGATTTACGCCTTTAAGTAAAAACCATGTCCTTAACGATAAACGAATGGCAACGCG
>JALQVQ010000072.1 GCA_023260315.1 Burkholderiaceae bacterium | reverse complement strand
AGCGTGAGGATGTCCTAGATATTCCACCTGATGATATTGGTATCCCTAAGCAACAACGTAGTGTCGGCTCCGCTGGTGTGGTTGTTGGATTGATTGGCGCCGCTTTGACCGGCTGGATTTGGCTTGACGCTGTTGTTGCGATTGGGGTCGCACTCAACATCCTTCGCGAGGGCGGTCGGCTCATCTGGCGTGCGTCACAGTCCCTCATGGATGAAGCGGTCGAGCCGGAGGTGCTCGCCACCATTCAGGCTGTTTTAGATGGGTTTGCGCACAGCCGTGAAAACGCAGACATCATTCGCTTCGACCACGTCAGCACGCGGCGTGCGGGTGCGCGTTGCTTCGTGGACATGCACATGCACATGCCAGCCCAATGGACGCTTGGGCGCGCTGCAGCGCTGCGCGGTAATGTTGAACTGGCCTTGCTCGATGCCGTACCGGGCTTGGTCGCGACGATTCAGCTGTTACCCAGCGACGTCGAGGCGCACCTGGTCATCGCCCCGCAGCCTGACCTGAGGGGTGATTGAGTGCGTGCCATTGTCCAGCGGGTCAGTGAGGCGAGGGCAGTTATTGACGGCGAGACGGTCGGTGCCATCGGCCCTGGCATGCTGGTATTGGTTTGTGCGATGCCTGGGGACGGCACGACCACAGCGGATCGCTTGCTCGATAAGCTTTTGAAGCTGCGAATTTTTCAGAACGCGGCGGGGAAGCTCGACCACAGTTTGAGCGACATGGATGGTGAGGGGCGAGTGGGCGGCTTGTTGCTGGTCAGCCAATTCACGCTGGCTGCTGATCTGAGTGGGGGCAACCGACCCAGCTTCAAAGCGGCTGCACCACCCACTGAGGCGCAGGCACTGTTCACCCACCTGGTTACGCAAGCGCGGGCAAGGCACGTAAATGTGGCGTCAGGACGCTTCGCTGCTGACACCCAGGTTCACTTGGTGAATGACGGTCCCATCACAATTCCGCTGGACATCAGCTAAGCCGCGCGACGGCGGTTAGTAGGGATTGGGGTAGCCCATTTGGGACAGGATCTCGATCTCTCGAGCCTCCATCTCGGCTGCGTCTTCGGCGCTCGTTTCATGGTCCATGCCTTGCGCGTGTAGACAGCCATGCACCAACAAATGCGCGTAATGGGCCGCCAGCGTTTTTCCCTGCGCCGCCGCTTCTTGTTCAATCACAGGGGCACACAAAACCAGGTCGGCCATCACCACGGGCGACTGGCTGTAGTCGAACGTGAGGACATTGGTGGCGTAATCTTTTTGACGGTAGCTGTGGTTGAGCGCACGGCCCTCCTCTGTATCAACGATGCGAACCGTCATTTCGCCAGGACAGGACAGGGCCCGACGCAGACACTTGATCACAAAGTGGCGTGGCAGTGCGATGCGGTGGGCTTTTAACGTCGCCGCCTCGTTAAAGTGTCCAAACTGCAACGAGAGAGCCAGTGCGGGGAGCGCGTTCATGAGGCCCTCCGTGAAGGGGTGGCGCGTTTGGTTGCTGGCACGCTGTCGCCTCGATCGAAGCGGCCATCGTATGCGTCAATGATCCGAGCGACGAGCGGGTGACGGACAACGTCGGCACTGGTGAGGTGCGTCATGGCGATCCCTTTCACGCGTCGCAAAATACGCTCTGCATCGACCAGGCCACTGGTCTGTGCCTTGGGCAGGTCGATTTGACTGACATCACCCGTGATCACGGCCTTTGATCCAAAGCCAATGCGGGTCAGGAACATCTTCATTTGTTCTGGGGACGTGTTTTGGCCCTCATCGAGGATCACGAACGCGTGGTTCAGTGTGCGTCCCCGCATGAAAGCCAGTGGCGCAATTTCAATTTGTTGGCGCTCGAAGGCTTTCTGCACTTTGTCGTACCCCATCAAGTCGTAAAGCGCGTCATAAAGAGGGCGCAGATAGGGGTCGACCTTTTGCCCCAAATCACCCGGTAGAAAACCCAACTTTTCGCCCGCTTCGACCGCGGGGCGGGTCAATACGATTTTTTGAACCGCGGACCGTTCGAGCGCATCAACCGCGCAGGCGACGGCCAAATAGGTCTTGCCCGTTCCAGCAGGACCGATTCCAAGGGTGATGTCGTGTGTGAGGATCTGTTCCAGGTACTGCGCTTGGTTGGCGGTTCGGGCCTTCAACTCGCCTCGGCGCGTGTGGACGCTGGGGGTGTCGGGGTTGCCATCGAGCGCCAAGTCGCCGCTCAGCATTAACTGAATTTGATCTGGGGTTATGCTGTGTTTCGCGAGCTCGTAGAGTGCCTGTATCAGCGTCATGGCCTGATCGGCGCGGGCCTTTGGGCCCTCCACTCTGAACTGCTCAAAACGTCGCGCGACTTTGACTTGGAGTGCCGCTTCGATGGTCCGCAGATGTCCATCCATTGGCCCGCACAGGTTGGCGATTCGGTGGTTATCCGGGGGCGAGAAGGTGTGGTTGAGAATCAATCGGATAATCCGGTAATAAGGTCATAAAAAGGATCCCCAATGATAGGCAAGTTAACGGGCGTGTTGTTAGAGAAAAATCCCCCGCAGGTGTTGGTGGACTGCAACGGCGTTGGCTATGAGGTCAGCGTCCCCATGAGCACCTACTACAACCTCGGCGATGTGGGGCAACGCGTTAGCCTTTTGACGCATTTCGTGGTGCGTGAGGACGCCCAGTTGCTGTACGGATTTGGCACAGCAGACGAGCGTCACGCGTTTCGTCAGCTCATTAAGGTCTCAGGTATCGGACCGCGAATGGCGTTGGCAGTCCTGAGCGGCATCGGTGTGTCAGATCTGATCAGCGCTGTTGCGAGCCAAGAGGCCGGTCGCATTGTGAAGGTGCCGGGTATTGGTAAAAAAACCGCTGAGCGCTTGCTATTGGAGTTGAAGGGCAAGCTGGGTGATGCGGTTGTGGCCGGCGTGGCGACACAGAACGATAGCCAAAACGACATTTTGCAGGCGTTGGTGGCGCTGGGCTATAGCGAGAAGGATGCGGGTGCCGCCATCAAGGTGATGCCTGCCGATATTGGGGTGAGCGAGGGAATCAAGTTGGCCCTGAAGTCTTTGGCCAATTGAGTCAAAGGGACGCGCCCTCGGAGACAATAGAGCCATGAGTATTCAAACAGATGATTTTGGCGTGCCGCCACCCCGTGTGGTGTCCGCGGCGCCGACCTCGCACACGGAGGAGGCCATTGAGCGCGCTCTTCGTCCAAAGGACCTGACGGATTACGTGGGGCAAATGAAAGCCCGCGAACAGCTGGAGATCTTCATTGGCGCGGCGAAGAAGCGTGGCGAGGCATTGGATCACGTGTTGTTGTTTGGTCCCCCTGGCTTGGGAAAGACCACCCTGTCGCACATCATCGCCAACGAGTTGGGGGTTAACCTGCGGCAAACCAGCGGCCCGGTGCTTGAAAAGCCCAAAGACTTGGCCGCCTTACTGACCAATCTCGAGCCCAACGACGTTTTGTTCATCGATGAAATTCATCGACTGTCACCGGTCGTTGAAGAAATTTTGTACCCGGCGCTTGAGGACTATCAGATCGACATCATGATCGGGGAAGGGCCTGCTGCCCGTTCTATCAAACTGGATTTACAGCCCTTCACGCTCGTCGGTGCAACCACGCGCGCAGGGATGCTGACCAATCCCTTGCGTGACCGCTTTGGCATCGTGGCGCGGCTCGAGTTTTATACCCCGGAAGAATTGGTTCGCATCGTGAGCCGCAGCGCAGGGTTGTTAAATGTCCCAATTGAGCCTGAGGGCGCTATCCAGTTGGCGCGCCGATCACGCGGCACCCCCCGTATCGCGAACCGTCTGCTGCGGCGTGTGCGTGATTACGCGCAGGTCAAAGGCGCTGGGCGGATCACAGAGGCCATGGCCAACCTCGCGCTTGAGATGCTGGACGTTGACCCGCAAGGCTTTGACGTCATGGACCGTAAGCTGCTGGAAGCGGTGATCCATCGTTTTGATGGCGGCCCGGTGGGTCTCGATAACATCGCAGCAAGTATTGGTGAAGAGCGTGACACCATCGAAGATGTGATCGAGCCCTACTTGATTCAACAGGGGTTTTTGCAACGTACCCCCAGAGGACGAATTGCGACACTTGCTGCCTATCGCCACCTGGGTGTTGCAGCGCCCGCCGATCGCGGCGGTGATTTACTCAGCAGCTGACGGGGCTTCGGGCTCGAGGTGTTGTTGCTCACCCCAGCTCACCAGTGTCAGCGAGCCAGGTGTCCACAGCAGCCGATTAACCGCGGCATTACCTAAATGCCAACTGCGCGGCGCGTCGAGCGACTGACCGGTTGCCAAGCGGTAAATCGCGTCCAGCACACCGCCGTGCGTGGCAATCAGGATGTGTTGTCCCAAGTGCCTTGAGGCGATGTCGCTCAGGGCGTTTTGTACCCGTTCGCGCAACATGATCAGGCTCTCGCCGCCAGCCGGTGTAAAGGTTGGTACGCGGGATCGCCATGCCAATGCATCGGCTGGATATTGGTCTTCGATCTCTTGCCAAGACAAACCCTCAAAGTGCCCAAATCGGCGTTCGCGCAGACTCTCAGATGGAGTGACAGTGAGCGAATGGTGGCGAGCGATCGCTGCGGCGGTATCGAAAGCACGCGAGAGGTCGCTGCTGTAAATCGCATCGATTTGTTCCTCGCGAAGGGCCTCGGCGGCGCGTTGCGCCTGCCACTGGCCCGTCGCGTTAAGGGCGATATCGGTACTGCCCTGAATGCGTGTTGCCACATTCCAATCGGTTTCGCCGTGGCGGATGGCAATGATTCGGGTGGCATCCATGTTCAGGGTTGATCCGTTAACGGTTGTTGAATGACGCGCTGATTGACTGGCGCTAGTGGGAAGTCTCGTAAGCTTGCCCGCAACACCGCCTGCATCGCCCGCGTGTCCCAAGCCTTATCGGCGGAGACGCGTGCGGTGATTTCTTGCTGCAGTTGCGCGTTTTGAGCGGACTTGAATTGCCAACGAATGCTTCTGGCGATGACCTTAGGGCCCGATAAATCAATTGATAAATTAAAACCAGAGCCACCTGTGCCGACCCAAATGCTGGAGTTTGTGATGCGGTCTACAAAGCTCTCGGCCTTTGAGGTTTCCGTTATGAGACTGAGGCGAATGATGAGATCGGCCGGCACTTTGGCATCATCTTCGGCGGGTTGGAGCGAATGCGCCGCGAGCGCCGCCTTCGCGAGTTGCATCAACTCGGCGGGCGCAGGTGGGTCGCTGGCTTCAACTTCGAGGCTGTAGGACTTTGCGGCTTGTAGAGCAGCAACCGTCTCGGCCGCTGCCCGCGTTCCCACCGTCACCGTGACGGGTAGCGTGGGTGGTGGCAAGGCGGCGCAGCCACCCAAAATCACCGTGATGATGGTTGCCGCAGCGAGGCGCCGCAGCCGCCCCGTAAGACATTCACTCACCCTGCGACTCCACACCCAGGCCAATACCGGTCAAGCTGGACCATTTTGTTGAGGGGCTGGGCATGGGCTCGGCATCAAAGGCCTTGTCGCCATCTTCACTGGCTTCGCCGGTCGTCTGCAATGTCGTGAACGGGTAAAGCGTGTTGTCCATCAAGTGACTCGGGACCACGTTTTGCAAGGCGGTAAACATGTTCTCAATACGGCCTGGAAAACGTGTTTCCCAATCCTTCAGCATTTTGCCAACCTGTACCCGTTGCAGATTTTCTTGGCTTCCACACAAGGTGCACGGAATGATTGGAAACTGCTGAATTTCGGACCATCGCGCTGTATCTGATTCCGCGACATAGGCCATCGGGCGAATGATGATGTTTTTGCCGTTATCACTCATGAGTTTGGCTGGCATGCCCTTCAGCCGCGAACCAAAAAACATGTTGAGTAACAGGGTCTGCAAAATGTCATCACGGTGGTGACCCAGCGCGATTTTGGTGCATTTCAATTCCTCCGCGACCCGATACAGAATACCCCGACGCAGGCGGCTGCACAGGCTGCACATGGTCTTACCCTCGGGGATTTTGTCTTTAACGATGCTGTAGGTGTCTTGATTTTCTATGTGGTACTCGACCCCCAGCGACTCAAGGTAAGCGGGCAAAACATCGGCCGGGAACCCAGGCTGCTTTTGATCCAAGTTAACCGCCACCAGCGTGAACTTGATGGGCGCACGGCTCTGGAGTTTGAGCAAGATGTCCAGCAGCGTGTAGCTGTCTTTGCCACCCGACATGCAGACCATGACACGGTCACCCTCTTCGATCATGTTGTAGTCAACAATCGCCTTGCCCACAAGTCGGCATAAACGCTTCTCGAGCTTGTGGTCTTCACGCTGTTGTTTGGCCAGTGCTTCAGCACGGATGGTGTCGTCAAGAACGGTGTTCACCACTCGCCTCCTTCCATGCGGATTGCGACTTCGCAATCATCAAAAATCTCTAATTTTGCAATTTTGACGCGGGCGCCGATCACGCCAGGCAGCTGCATCAAGCGATTGGTCAGCTTCCCAATCAGTGTCTCCAGCAAATTAATGTGCGATGCCGTGCATTCATCGATGATGATTTGGCGCACTTTGCGGTAATCCAGCACGTGATTGATGTCGTCATCATGGGGCAGCAAGGGTTGCGGCCCCTGATTCAACTCCGCATCCACTTGTATGGGCTGTGGTTTGGTGCGTTCATGATCGAGAATGCCAAGGCTCGCGGTGAAGCGCAAACCGGTGAGCGTCAAAATTTGGTTGCCAGTGGCCATTGAGTTACGTGTCATGAGCAAATGGGATTACATCAGGGAAAAGTCGCGGTCGAACTTCATCAGGTGTTGACCGCCGTCGACCAGCAGCGTGGTTCCTGTGAGTGACCCGTTACTCAACGCAAAGGCCACCGTTGCAGCCACATCTTCAGGCGTGCTGGAGCGACCCAGTGGCGACAGTTTATGCAGCGCTTGGAAGGCGTCATCCGACAGCATATGGCTGGTGAGTGTCAGACCCGGTGCCACGCCGACCACGCGCAGACGCGGTGCGAGCGCCTGCGCTAGGAGGGTGGTGGCTGTTTTAAGGGCTGATTTTGAGAGCGTGTAGCTGAAAAAATCAGGGTTTAGGTTCCACAGTTTTTGGTCCAAAAGGTTCACTACAGCACCGCACGCGTTCACGGACTCAAGGTGCTTGAAGAACCGCTGTGTCAAGCGAACAGGCGCCATGGTGTTGGTTTGCCAGTGCGCGTCCATGACATCTTGCGACACCGTTTGGGCATCGTCGTTCTCAAACAGCGCGGCGCTGTTGACCACCGCACCCAATTGACCAACCTTGTCTACCACTGACGCAATCAGGGCATCGCACGCGGCTTCGTTTGCCAGGTCAGCCTGTACCGTGAATGCCGGTGCTTGAGGGTTCAATTGCGTGCACGCTGCCGCAGTGGTCAGCGCAGCGGCCTCTGAGCCACGGTAATGCACGCCGACCTGCCAACCGCCTTGTGCCAGATGGCAGGCGATGGCCTTGCCTAAGCGTGTCCCGGCGCCGGTGACCAGCACGGATCGGCTCATGCGTTGCGCGTCGAAGGCAGTCAATTGATGATCGGGTTCGGAGGGTGTCATGGGCGGGTATTTCGTTGCTGGGTCACAGCACGCGTATCGGCGACAATGTTCGCTGGCCACAAAGGCCATTGCTGAAGATCATTTATGCAACCCCCAAGTGTACCGACTCCTGCTGATTCGCTCATGACGCCGCCTGAAATGCAGGCCCACCTGAATCCGATTTTTGAACGCTCGGGCGGCTGGTTGCCGTTTGACGCGTTCATGGCAGAGGCGCTCTACGCGCCGGGTTTGGGGTATTACGCCAACGCGCTACCGAAGCTCGGGCTGATGCCCCAAGATGGCAGTGATTTTGTGACTGGCCCCGAATTGAGCCCCGTTTTCGGCCGTACCTTGGCGCGGCAGGTGGCGCAGGCGTTGCGCCTGTGCGAGGTGGATACCGTCTGGGAATTTGGTGCCGGCACAGGCGCCTTGGCGGCGCAGTTGATTGGGTGTTTGTTGTCTGACCCTGAGCGCCGACTCAAGCACTACGTGATTGTTGAGCTGTCAGCCGAGCTGAGGCATCGCCAACAGGCGCTTTTGGCACCATTGATGGGCCGTGTGAACGTGACGTGGGCCACTGAGTGGCCGGCACATTTGGCTGCCGTGGTGGTGGGCAACGAGGTGTTGGATGCCATGCCCGCCCGCTTGTTGGTCAGGCGCAACGGTGAGTGGCTGACCCGAGGCGTCAGTCGAGCGGTCACAACGGACAGCTCCGATGGGCCAGGCTGGGCACTGACATGGTCTGATCGTGCAATGGGGGAGCAACCCCCTGTCGATATTGAGGGGCAACACGACTACGTTTTTGAATGGCATCAGCAAGCCCAAGCGTGGGTCCAACAACTGGCACAACGTTTAGATCGTGGCTGTATTTTGCTGCTGGACTACGGCTTTACCGAGGCTGAGTACTACCATCCACAGCGCCACATGGGGACCTTAATGTGTCACCAATCACACCGATCGGATGGCAACCCACTGGTCGCAGTCGGTTTAAAAGACATCACAGTGCATGTCGACTTTACGGGGGTCGCGCTTGCGGCACAGGCGCAGGGGTTGGATGTCTTGGGCTTTACCAGCCAGGGGCGCTTTCTCATTAATTGCGGTTTTTTGGATGTTTTAACGAGCGCCTCGTCACCCGAGCAGGCCCAGGCCCTTAAACTGATCCACGAGCATGAGATGGGCGAACTGTTTAAGGTCATCGTGCTGTCGCATCCCCGCCATACGGCAACGGTGAATGCGGCGGGGGGCTACATTGGTTTTCAGTCGTTTGACCGATCCCACACCTTATGAAAGCTACGAAATGATTCGCTGGATGCTCGTTGTTTTTCTGGCGTTGGTCCTAATCAACGGCCTGTTCCCCATTTTGAAAAAAATCGGTATGGGACGTCTGCCGGGTGACTTCACACTGAAATTATTCGGCAAAGAGGTCCCCGTGCCGCTCGCATCAACCATGGTGCTGAGCGGTATTTTGAGTTTGATCGCCCGCTACATTTAATTGAACAGTGGGGCGATCGCGGCGAGGCGTGCTGCGTGGATTTGCGTCGCAATCCATTCACCTTTACCCGTGGCAAATTGTGGGGCTTGCCTGGCCTGATGGGCAACCGCGTCAGTTGCGACCGCATGGGCGGTCTGGAAAATAGCACCCAAGCGCTCGGCCTGAACGTAGGGCACATCCTCTAATCCCAAGCGACCGCGCGCGTCGCACTCGCAGGCCAATAGTATTTGCTGGAAACGTTCTGGACGCCTAAACGCATCGCAGCGCTCGATGAGGCGCAGCGCTGCTTCAGCACTTAAGTCTTGGCAGCGGTGGATATGTCCGTGCTCGCGGGCAACGACTTCTGCCAACTCGCGCATGGCTTTTGGGACACGCCACCGGTCACACACCTCATTCAGCAGGTGGACACTGCGCATTTCATGTCCCGTGTGGCGGGGTAGCACCTCAGTCGGCGTGGTGCCTTTGCCAAAGTCGTGGCACAAGCTTGCAAAGCGTGTCCCTAAATCAGCCTGAAGCTGCGCACTTTTATCAATGACCATCATGGCGTGAATGCCAGTATCGACTTCCGGGTGGTAATCAGCGCGTTGCGGTACGCCCCACAACGCATTGAGTTCCGGGAGCAATTGGGCCAATGCCCCGCACGCGCGAAGCGTGATGAACATTTGCGATGGCTGTTGGCCCATCAAACCTTTCGCGAGCTCTTGCCAAACGCGCTCGGCAACCAAGGCATCGGCCTCGCCGTCCGCAACCATCTGCTGCATCAGTGCCATCGTCTCATCTGCCACCGAATAGTCTGGCCAACGCGCATGAAAACGCGCCAGTCGCAGGATGCGAACGGGATCCTCGGCGAAAGCGCCAGAGACATGACGCAGTTGCTTTTTTTCAATGTCACGTTCCCCGTTGAAAGGGTCAATCAATTGCGTGAAATCGGGCCGCCAAGTTCGGTCAGCTGTGCGTGCGATTGTTGTCAGACTTGCGGGGTGGGGCACCGCCATCGCGTTGATGGTCAGGTCCCGGCGGGCCAGGTCTTGCGTGAGCGTGACGTCGGGTGCGGCGTAAAAGCTGAAGCCGTGGTAGCCCTTAGCCGTCTTACGTTCAGTCCGTGCGAGCGCGTATTCCTCTTGCGTCAATGGGTGGAGAAAGACGGGAAAGTCGGCCCCGACGGGGGTAAAGCCCAATGCGGCCATATCTGCCGGTGTAGCGCCTACAACCACCCAATCGCGGTCGCCGCCGCCGGCACCCATCAGATGGTCGCGGACAGCGCCGCCGACCAAATAAACAGTGGGTTGCGTCGCCGCGGCTGCCATCTGTCCAGATTCAGTCATCTTTTGATCGGTAGGGTTCTTCGAAGCTCAGGAAGTCATCTTCAGCAATGGCGTCGTTAATCCACTGGTTAACGCTCTTGAGCGCCACCAAGCGATTTGCATATGCTTGACTGGTTGCGCTGATGGGGAGGCCGTAGCTCTGAATCCGCATAACGGTTGGCGTGAAGTAAGCGTCAATGGCTGAAAACGTACCAAAAAGCATGGGACCTTTGCTGTACCGCAGATATTGCGACCACAGCGACTCAATCCGGGCCAGGTCAGCGCGGAGCCCCGAATTTTTTTCGAACAGGTCTGCGCCGATATCTTGTAAATCGGCCTCGATGTTCATGGGGCAAAGGCTTCGAAGGGATGTGAAGCCACTGTGAAGTTCCGCAACCATACTGCGTGCAATCGCACGCTGACTGTCATCGTGCGGCCAGATGGATAAATCCGGGAAGCGCTCCGCCAAACGCTCGATGATGGCAAGCGTGTCCCAAATAGCCAATGGCTTCCCGTCAATCAAGACAGTGGGATCGATCAGCACAGGGACCTTACCTGCAACGCCCAGTTTGTCTAAGCTTTGCTTGAATTGCGAGTCCGCGTCGAAGCTGTCGAAGCGTAAATTAACCTCTTCAAACGGGATCCCCATCTCGCGCATCAGCACCCAGGGGCGCATCGACCAGGACGAATAATTTTTATTACCAATAACTAATTTCATAAAAGGGCCTATCAGCGATAAATACTTTCTAACGAATAAAGCGACTGTGCTTTGATTCCGAGCGCTGCCAATGTGCATGTATCGGTTGCACCTGCCGCTGCCACATTATCAACAGCCAGCGAGCGTACATTGTCACGGCTCATCAGGGTTGGGCCTGGCGCCAGTTCCATAAGCCCCGCTTGAAGCATTGCCAGTGGCTTGGGCATGTTGAAAACCCAAACCCGACGACCCGTCCAGCGCGCAACCAGCTGTACCAGGCTTTTTAATGTCAACGTATCCGGACCAACGCACTCAACAGGTGTGGCGGCCGTGATGTTGGGGTGTGCGTGGGTGGTTAAGTTCATGATGGCTTGCGCCACGTCTTGCACGGAAACGGGTTGGAAACGCGTATGCGCCCCTGCCAATGGCATGACCGGCGTTAAAGCCACCAACTTGGCGAAGAGATTTAGAAATTGATCGCGGGCGCCAAAAATGACACTCGGACGAAGTATCGCGACGGGGCAGGCCTTGAAGGATTGCCAAATGGCCTCGCCGGCAGCCTTTGTTTGCTGGTAATCGGAGGGCGCGTCAGCCGCGGCGCCCAGCGCGCTCACATGGATCACACGTTGCAAAGGATGGCTCAGATGCGCTTGCTCACAGGCATCAGCCAGTTGAGCGGTCCACGTCACATGCGCCTTTTCAAAGGCGGCGCGGCTGCCGTGAAGTATGGCAATCAGGTTAATCACGACATCGTGACCTCTGATCAGCTCAATGAGCTCAGCGGCCGTTTGTTGGCGTACAGCCAGCACCGTGACGTTTGGCAGGTGTGCCAAACGTTGCCCTTTTGCATGGCTGCGAGTGGGCACTGTCACGCGCAGACCTGCACGCTGCATCGCCTCGCAAACACTTTGTCCAACAAAGCCAGTGCCGCCAAAAATAATCACACGCTGGGGTTTCATACCGTTCCGTTCAAGGGGTGTCGTCTTCAGGCTCAAGGCCGCCAATCGGTGTAATCGGTGGCATCAAGCCAGCGAGGTCAAACGCCGTTTGGGTTTGCAAAGCGGCGTAGATCGCATGGTTGGCAATGACGTTCTGGACGTATTGCCGCGTTTCGTTAAAGGGAATGCATTCAATCCAAATAGCGGCCTCCATTGTCCCTGCTTCCACCGATGGACGCCACCGGCTCGCTCGCCGAGGCCCCGCGTTGTAAGCGGCAGCGGCTAGCGGCACACTGTTGTCAAATTTCTCCAACAGTATTTTCAGGTAGTTGCCACCCACTTTGAGGTTGGTTTTGTGTTCCCCCAGTTGCTGAGGTGTGAATCGTTGGAGCCCCATTTTTTTGGCAGTCCAAATTGCGGTGCTTGGCATCACTTGCATCAAGCCGAACGCACCCGCGTGCGAGCGTGCAGTGGGATTAAAACGGCTTTCTTGTCGAATCAAGCCGTAGAAAAATGCGGGGTGAATGGCCACTTCTTTGGCTTGCGCCAGAATGTCTGTTTCAAAGGGCTGCGGGTAGCTGTGCATGAATGATGGCGTGGTTTGCATCCGCGTACCGGCATGGATGCAGCGGTTCCACCAGCCCACTTGGCATGCGATCTCAGCCGCAGCCAAAAGGTCCCGCTCGTCCATGCCGCCAGGTTGGTGGAGCGCGACAGCGTAGGTCCATTGACGCGATGCTTCGCTTTCGAGATTGAGCTGAAATGCCGACAATGCCGCACGAATATTGGGGTCCATGCCCACGCGCTTCAAATCCGCTTTGCTGGGCTTGAGACGCTTGTCGGCGATGCTTATTTTTTGTCCCAGCGTATCGCGGGCCAGTAGACCGTAGTAGTCGTCGCCTTTGGCGATAAGGCTGAGGATACCGCGCGCTTGCGCGATCGCATCTGCGTTTTGCGTTGCCAGGTGAGCGCGTGCCAACCAGTACTGCCAAACGCTCTCGCCTTGTTGGTCGGCTTGCATGCTTTGAACGGTCGCACTCACCACTGGCCAGTCTTGATGTCGCAGTGCCGCTCTGACCTTCCAAGCTCTTTGTCGGTCGGTGAGGTAGCGGTTATCAATGCGCGCGAAAAGTGCGTGCGCGTTTGGCTCTGATCGTCGGGCAGCCAAGGTCGCTCCCGGCCAGACCTACACCAAGGCCGGCTACGCGGTCATGGGGATCCTCCAGGGAACCCCACCCGTCACCAAGGCCGGTGTCGGTATTCGGGGCGAGGTCGGGTCGGGCGCGAGCCAGTACGTCGCCGGCCCCAGGG
>JALQVQ010000056.1 GCA_023260315.1 Burkholderiaceae bacterium | reverse complement strand
ATGGCAACACCCAGCGCATCTTCAACGCTGGTGGCTACAGGGTCAATCAGGAAGTTCTGTGGCATGACAGGACGTAGCTTAACCACGACACGATCACGGATGTTGACACCAAACTTGGCGAATTCGCTGCCAATCAGTTTGATGGTAGACCCAAACATGGAGTGCGAACAAATCACATGGTCGCCACTGCGAAGCAAACTCATGCAAAGCAACAAAATTGCAGACATACCCGACGACGTGGCGATGGATGCCTCGGCACCTTCCATCGCAGCGAGTCTTTGCTCGAAACTCGTCACCGTTGGGTTGCCCAAGCGGGCATAGGTGTATCCCGCCTCTTCGCCGGCAAATCGGGCGGCGGCGATTTCAGCACTCGGCTGCTCATACCCGCTGGTCAGGTAGAGGGCTTCCGAGTTTTCCCCGTACTGGCTGGGTGCCACCGCAGCGTGCACCGCGAGGGTCTCCGGGTGCCAAGCACTTGGTTTCTTTGGCGTAACGTCCGCGCTCATGCGTTTTCTTCCTCTTCGTCACGTTTCATTTGCAAAGCCTGATCGGCAGCGCGACCTTGGTTGATCCGCATCACATCATCAGCCGTGATGTCACCTGTGCAATAAATGCCGTCAAAACACGAGGCATCGAAGCCATCAAGCTTTGGATTAAGCGATGAAACCGCACGCTTCAGCCCTGCCACGTCTTGGTAAATGAGGGCATCACAACCGATCAGCGCACGCACCTCTTCAAGGGTTCGACCATGAGCCACCAACTCAGTTGGGCTGGGCATATCGATACCGTATACGTTGGGGTATCGCACCGGCGGCGCCGCGCTGGCTAAGTAAACATTGCGTGCACCGGCGTCACGCGCCATTTGGACGATTTCGCGGCTGGTGGTGCCACGTACGATCGAGTCATCAACCAGCAACACATTGCGACCACGGAACTCTGAACCGATCACGTTTAATTTTTGACGAACAGACCGCTTGCGAACGGCTTGTCCGGGCATGATGAACGTGCGACCCACATAGCGATTCTTCACGAATCCCTCGCGATATGGCTTTCCCAGTAAGTGGGCGAGCTGCATGGCGCTTGGCCGCGATGATTCTGGAATGGGGATCACGGCATCAATGAGGTCAGGCGGCACCATTGAGACAACGCGTTGCGCCAAGGTCTCACCCATGTTGAGGCGCGCTTGGTAGACGGACACGCCGTCCATCTGGGAGTCTGGGCGAGCAAGGTAGACAAACTCAAACAGGCATGGAAAGCGTTTAGGCGACTCGGCACATTGCTCGGCGTGGACCTGTCCCTCAAAGTCAATGAAAACCGCCTCACCCGGATCAATATCTCGCACGAAGCGTTGCCCAGAACCCTCCAGCGCAACCGACTCACTGGCGATCATCGCCGCACCATCGCCTTGCCCCAAGCACAACGGGCGAATGCCAAACGGATCGCGAAAAGCAAGCAAACCGTGACCGGCAATCAACGCCACCACGGCATAAGAGCCCTTTAAGCGCAAGTGGACGCGACGGACGGCCGCGAAAACGTCAGCCGGCTTCAGAGGGACGCCACGGGTGACGTTTTCCAACTCGTGCGCCAAGACGTTGAGCAAGACTTCACTGTCACTGTCGGTATTGATGTGGCGGTGATCAGCCGAGAACAGCTCCGCTTTCAGCGCATGTGCGTTCGTGAGGTTGCCGTTGTGCGCCATAACCAACCCAAATGGGGCGTTGACGTAGAACGGCTGCGCCTCCTCCTCGCTGTCGGCATTGCCAGCGGTTGGGTAGCGCACTTGACCAAGTCCCACGTTACCGGGCAGTGCACGCATGTCACGGGTTCGGAAGACGTCGCGCACCATCCCCTTCGCCTTGTGCATGTAAAACTTTTGGCCATTCTGCGTCACGATTCCGGCGGCATCTTGCCCCCGATGTTGCAACAGCAGCAGCGCGTCATAAATGAGCTGATTAACAGGTGCGTGACTGACCACGCCAACAATTCCACACATTTAAGGGATCAACCTTTCGAGGCCTTGCGGCAACATCGGCTTCAAAATTTCCAAACCGGCGGTTAAACCGTGCGCGCCGATGGACTCCCGCCACCACGCATCTGCCTGAAAACCGAAAGCAAGCACCAAAAACGCAAACACAAATAGAACCAACACACCACGCGCGAGCCCGAAAATCGCACCCAGTGATCGGTCCGCTGGCCGTAAGCCCGAGCTTGAAATGAGGCGCCTCACCAGTGAAGCCACAAATCCGCCCACAAAAATAAACACCACGAACACCACCACATAGCGCACGGCAATGGCAAGCATCCCGCTGCCCGCAAGGAACGGCACCCACTCTGCGACCATGGGCGCAAGAAACCCCGTCAATGCCGCCGCCACCAACCAGTTGGCAATCGCAAGCAACTCATACACCAAACCACGCCAAGCCCCCCAGACGGCTGAGGCAATGAGCAATGCCACCATCACGGTGTCGAGTGGGCTCCAATCTGGCAAATCGGGTTCCTGCTGGCAATCAGTACGTCAGCACACGGGCATCCAAACCCATGCCTTCGATGCGGTTGATGTATGTCTGGAGCTCACGCGCGTCCGTGTAGGGCCCCACGCGGATGCGTATCATGCGCTCGCCATTGACCGTTGCGACATTCACGACTGTTTTGATGCCCGCGGCCTCCAACTTCAGGCGCAGGGCACGGGCACGGCTATTCTCGGTAAACGCACCCACTTGGATGACGCGCCGCTTGCCGTCGTCGGGATAGTCAAGCTTCGCGGCAGCTTTGGGCTTACCGTTGAGTATCGCCTCGGCACGCTGCGTATCAGCCTTATCGGCGGCAGTTTTCTCGGCGGCAACCTTGTCTGCAGCAACTTTCTCCGCGGCAGCTTTCTCTGCGGCAACTTTGTCTGCTGCCAGTTGCTTGGCCTGTACCGCTGAGGCAGCAGCGCTGTCTTCATCGGGAATGTCAGGCGCTGGCTCAGGGGCTGCCTTCACCTCGGCAACGGTGTTGTCAGGGACACGGGCTTGAGCCACCGCTTTCGCAGGCTCTGTGGTCCCAACCGGCGGCAGGATCGGCGTCACTTTTTCCTGCGCCGGAATCGCGATTGGCATGTCGACGCCCAATGTACGAGGCTCGGTGTCAAACAAAATTGAAAAGCTAATCACCGCTGCGGTGACCAAAAGCGCCGTTCCCACAAGGCGGTACTGCGCCTGACTGCGGATCGTCTCGATGCTTTCGCTTCGGTCAGGGCGACCTTCTTTGCGGGACTTAAACATAGGACTGAATCGCAGGGACTTTCGTTCGAAATACCGAAAACTAAATATTTTGCGTGTCGCCACCACCCAAGTGCTTCGCGTTGAGACGCGGTAAACCGTGCTTTAAAACGCCACCCACCGTGAAGAACGACCCGCACACGATGATTCTATCAGCGGGGGACGCTGCAGCGACAGCGGCATCAAGGGCGCTTTGCGGGTCTGAAAAGCAAGCCTTTGACGCCTTGCCACAGGCATCAACGGCGCGCGCCGCGTCAGCCAAAGCCGCTGAACCAAGGGCTCGCGGCAGGGGCAGATCGCTGAAATACCAGTGGTCCACCAAGGGACCTAATTTTTGGAGCATGGTGACCACGTCTTTATCGGCCATGCAACCAAACACAACGTGGGTGGCGGGGAAGTACCCCATGGCGTCCAAATTGGCCACCAAGGTGGCGACGGCGTGCGGGTTGTGCGCCACGTCCAAGACCAAGTTGGGTTCACCAGGGACAATTTGAAACCGGCCAGGCAAGCTCACCAAGGACAGACCAGCTCGAATGGACTGCGCCGTGACTGGCAACAGCGGCCGCATGGCCTCAAGCGCTGCCAAAACCCCGGCTGCGTTCAGCAGCTGATTGGCACCACGAAGGGCTGGATAAGCAAGACCTGCATAGCGACGCCCCCGCCCGGCCCAGCCCCATTGCTGCTTATCGCCGGAGACGTTGAAGTCGCGCCCCAAAAGCCAAGCGTCAGCGCCAACAGCCTGCGCATGATCCGTCACGCTGGCAGGCGGCACCGGGTCACTGACGATGACTGGCTTGCCAGCGCGCATGATGCCCGCCTTCTCGCGTCCGATGGCCTCGCGGGTATCCCCGAGGTAGGCTTGATGGTCGAGATCGACGCTGGTGATGATGGCGCAGTCGGCATCCACCACGTTAACGGCGTCGAGCCGCCCCCCCAGTCCCACCTCCAAGATCACAACATCGGGGCGAGCGATCTGCATGAGGCGCAGGATGCCAAGTGTGGTGAATTCGAAGTAGGTCAACGAAACCCCACCAGCGGCTTCACACGCGTTTGCGACGACCTCGAACGCGGCGCACAACTGCTCGGCCGTCGCAAGGTCACCGTTCAAGCGGCAACGCTCCTCGAAATCCACCAGATGCGGTGAGGTGTAGAGCGCAGTGCGGTAGCCCGACTGCGACAAAATCGCCTCCAACATGGCACATGTGGACCCCTTGCCATTGGTTCCCGCCACTGTGATCACCGGGCACGGCATGGCCAGCCCGTCGGGCATTTTCTGCGCAACTTGCCGCACACGATCCAAGCCCATGTCGATAGCGACTGGGTGCAGACGCTCGAGGTGGTTGAGCCAATCGGGCAGGTTTTGGGGCAAGGCAGGCGTATGGGGCATGGGAAATCGTCAAATAATCAGAGCCCGTATTGTCTCAGCCAATCAACCCCCTGCCGAGAGGCGGCAAAATAGACACATGAATACACCAGCGCTCTCCCCCGCCACCGTTCAGGTTTTTGGTATCCCCAACTGCGACACCGTCAAAAAGGCCCGCGCCTGGCTGACAGCGCAGGGCATTGAGATCACCTTCCACGACTTTAAAAAGCAAGGTCTGACCGGCGACAGGGTCACCCAATGGCTCCAGCAGGTCGATTGGGCCGTGCTCATTAACCGCAAGGGAACCACCTGGCGCCAACTGAGCGATGAGGAAAAAGCCGCCATCACCGATGCCGATAGCGCTCAAAAACTGGCAATCCGGCTCCCCAGCGTCATCAAGCGGCCCGTCGTGGTGTGGGCGAACGGCGACGTAACGGTCGGCTTTGACCCCGCCGATTGGTCAAATCGCGTTTGAAAACAGCGTCGTGCCCTTGCCGGCGACCTCGCTCCACTACAATCAAAGGTTGCGCTCGGCGCCCTGAGTGGTGAGCGCCGAACAACCTTCATCGCACGGATAAAACCATGGCAACCATTCTTCAAAACTTACCCGCGGGCCAAAAAGTCGGCATCGCATTCTCTGGCGGTTTGGACACCAGCGCCGCGTTGCTTTGGATGCGTCAAAAGGGCGCGATTCCCTATGCCTACACCGCCAACTTGGGGCAACCTGATGAGCCCGATTACGACGAGATTCCCCGCAAAGCCATGGCCTATGGCGCCGAGGCGGCACGCCTGATCGACTGCCGGGTTCAGCTGGCGAATGAGGGTATCGCCGCACTGCAAAGCGGTGCCTTCCACATTTCCACGGGCGGCATCACGTATTTCAATACAACGCCCATCGGTCGTGCGGTCACGGGCACGATGTTGGTCGCCGCAATGCGCGAAGACAATGTCAACATCTGGGGTGACGGGAGCACATACAAGGGTAACGACATCGAGCGCTTCTATCGCTATGGTCTGTTGACCAACCCTTCGCTGCAGATCTACAAGCCTTGGCTTGACCAGTTATTTATTGACGAATTGGGCGGCCGCGCTGAGATGTCAGCCTTCATGGAAGCCGCAGGATTCGACTACAAAATGTCATCGGAGAAGGCCTACTCCACCGACTCCAACATGCTGGGTGCCACCCACGAGGCGAAAGACCTAGAGAGCCTCACCAGCGGCATGCACATCGTGAAGCCCATCATGGGCGTTGCTTTCTGGCGCGATGATGTCGAGGTCAAGCGCGAGCAAGTCACTGTTCGGTTCGAAGAGGGTCAGCCAGTCGCACTGAACGGCCAGACGTTCAGCAGCGCCGTTGACTTGATTTTGGAAGCCAACAGAATCGGTGGACGCCATGGCTTAGGCATGAGCGACCAAATTGAAAACCGCATCATTGAAGCGAAAAGTCGCGGCATCTACGAAGCGCCCGGCATGGCGCTGTTGCACATCGCCTACGAGCGCTTGGTTACGGGTATCCATAACGAGGACACCATTGAGCAGTACCGGGTTAACGGTCTGCGCCTGGGACGTCTGCTCTACCAGGGCCGCTGGTTTGACCCGCAAGCCATCATGCTGCGCGAGACCGCCCAGCGCTGGGTGGCGCGCGCCATCACCGGCGAGGTGACGCTTGAGCTGCGCCGTGGCAATGACTACACGATCATGAACACCGACTCGCCCAACCTCACCTATCAGGCCGAGCGCTTGACCATGGAGCGCGGTGAATCCATGTTCACCCCGCGTGACCGGATCGGTCAACTGACGATGCGTAACTTGGACATCGTGGACACCCGCGACAAGCTCGGTATCTACGCCAAATCAGGCTTGCTCGCGTTGGGCGACGGCGCCGACATGCTGAAACTGGCAAACGACAGCGACAGCAAAAAGTAAGGCTTAGATGACCTCGGGTTCGGGCTCTAGCATGAGCCCGAATCGCTCAAACACACTGGTTTGAATGGCCTTGGCGAGGGTCATCACCTCGCCGCCTGTCACCGCGTTACGCGCATCACCCCGGTTCACCAGCACCAGGGCCTGCTTCTCGTAAACGCCCGCCAACCCGATGGACTTCCCCCGCCAGCCGCACGCGTCGATCAACCACCCCGCCGCCAGCTTGATGCGCCCATCGGCCAGGGGATAGTGAACCAGATTGGGTTCACGCCCAATGATGTCTGCACACTGTTCGGGAGAGACGGTTGGGTTCTTGAAGAAACTACCCGCATTGCCAATCACCGTGGGGTCTGGCAACTTCGCTTGACGTATCGCAACCACCCACGCCAGCACCTGCTGCGGCGTGGGGTTGTCGATGCCCGTCGCAGCCACTTGCTTTTGCAGATCGAGATAGCCCAACTCGGGTACCCACCGCTTGGGCAATGCGAAGCGAACCGTCGTGATCAACGCCCGCCCTTTCAACCCCATGGCATTTGCCGTCGCGGGTTGGTGTTTAAAAACGGAGTCGCGATACCCAAAACCGCATTGATCAGGCTGCAGCGTGAACACGTCGCCCGTCTGAAGGTCGACCGCATCCAGTGAATGAAAGCGATCTTGAAGCTCGACGCCATACGCGCCAATATTTTGTACGGGTGCCGCCCCGCAAACACCTGGAATGAGCGCCAGGTTCTCGAGCCCTGGCCAGCCCTGCGCAACGGTCCAATGAACGAAGGTATGCCAATTCACACCGGCACCTGCAGCAACAATCCAGTGCCGATCGGTTTCTGCCACCAGTGACATTCCGGGGATTTCAACCTTTAAGACAAGTGCAGAAACATCCGACGTCAAAACAATGTTGCTGCCACCACCCAATACAAAACACGGCCGATCTGCCAGCAAGCCTGCCCTGACGGCGTCCTGTGCGTCTTGCGCACTGCGCACCACAATCAGCTCGCGCGCACGCGCTGCAATGCCAAAGGTGTTGAAGGCTTGCAGTGAAACGTTTTTCTGCACTAATATTGCTGGTTCCGACATCACGAAATTGTCGCACTAAATTTAGGAAAACCAGCCCATGCCCTCATTCGACACCGTTATGGAACCTGACTTCGTCGAGGTTAAAAACGCCATTGACCAAGCGGCCAAAGAGATCGGCAACCGCTTTGACTTCAAGGGAACCTCTGCCGCCATTGAGCTGAAAGACAAAGAGATCACGATGACCGGTGACGCGGATTTTCAGCTGACTCAAATCGATGACATCATGCGCAACAAGCTCACCAAGCGCAACGTTGACGTGCGCTTCATCGACATGGGAAAAGTTGAGAAAATCGGCGGCGACCGCGTTAAGCAAGTCGCCACGGTGCGAAGCGGCATCGCGTCTGAGGACGGCAAAAAGATTCAGCAGGTTTTAAAAGGCAGCAAGCTAAAGGTGCAAGGGGCCATTCAAGGTGATAGCGTGAGGGTCACCGGCGCCAAGCGCGATGACCTGCAAGCCGCGATGGCACTGATTCGCTCAGAGATCCCAGATCTGCCACTGACGTTCAATAACTTCAGGGATTAACCGCCGCTGTGGCGACAACCTCGATTTTGTAATTGGGGTTGGCGAGTCGCGCCTCAACCGTGGCGCGGGGTGGCGCATGACCCGGCGCGACCCAGGCATCCCAAACGGCATTCATGGCGCCAATGTCGTCAATGTTGCTGAGGTAGATTTGCACCCGCAACAAGCGCGTTTTGTCACTGCCCGCCTCAATCAGGCGATGCTCAATTTGATTCAACACATCGCGGGTTTGCCCCTCGATGTCAATATCGCCAGCCTCTGGAACCATGCCTGCCAGATAGACGACACCGTTGTAAACCGCTGACTCGCTCAGGCGTGCGCCCACGTGGAAACGGGTGATACCGTTGTCTTGGATCTGACTCATAGCTTGCTCTCTGTGCCTTTCATGATTCGCTGAAGATTTTCGCGGTGACGCCATATCAGCATCAGAGACATCACGGTCAAACACGCCGTGGAGGCGGCACCTGCCTGCCAAGCCACACCGTGGCCGAACAACCAGTAAAACGGTGCAAATACCGCCGCCACCACCGATGCCAGCGATACAAAGCGGCTGAAATAGACCAGGATCAAAAAAGTACCCAGGCACGCCAAGCCCAGCGTTGGCTCAAGGCCAAACAACACGCCCACCGCCGTTGCCACGCCCTTACCGCCTTTGAACCTAAAAAAGACGGGGTACAAATGACCCAAAAATGCCGCCAGTCCAGCCAAGGCAGCCCACTCGGACGCCGTGCCCGCAACACCCCAAGCGCTGGCCATTTGCAGCATCAAAAACACGGGGGCATAGCCTTTCAGCGCATCCAACACAAGTGTGGCGATGGCCGCCGATCGCTTACCTGATCGCAGCACATTGGTGGCGCCCGGGTTGCGACTACCGAAGGTTCTGGGGTCAGAGAGGCCCATCGCTCGGCTGACCAAAATAGCGAAGGCGATTGAGCCTAAAAAATAGGCTGCAATGACGGTTAGCACTGGCATCCAGAGGGCGAATGAGGCGTTCATGATGTCCTGGTTGGTGAAAAATAAAAGACGCGGTCCGCTTTATACCGCAGGGTCGCCCCACTCAAATCGCAAGGCATCGATCGCAGCCAAAGTATCCGTATCCAAGTGACAGTGGTAGGCATCAAGGCATGCATCAAGCTGCGCGCAGTCAATCACACCAATGATGGTGCTTTTAGCGACCCAATGCTGATAACAAAAAGCCAGCGCCATCTGAAGTGGTGTGAGGCCTTTGCTTCGGGCCAGCGCATTGTATTGCCTGGCCGCTTCTAGGGCACGCGGCCGTCCCCAACGTTGCTTTCGCGTGGACTCGTAGATCGCCAGACGGCCTTGCGGTGGCCCGTCATGTGCAAGGCCTGTTTCATCGTATTTGCCCGTCAACAAGCCGAATGCCAGCGGCGAGTATGCCAACAGATCAACCTCGAGCCGATGCAAGCTCTCTGACAACGCGTTCTCGACCGACCGATTCACCAAGTTAAAAGCGTTTTGAACCGTGGCAATACGGGGCAAGCTGTGCACCTCAGCCAAGCGCACAAACTCGTGAACGCCATACGGGGTCTCGTTTGAAACACCAATCGCGCGAACTTTGCCCGCCTTCACCAAGCGCTGCATGGCCTCCAGTTGTTCCAAGATGGGGGCACAATGCGCGTCT
>JALQVQ010000049.1 GCA_023260315.1 Burkholderiaceae bacterium | reverse complement strand
AAGCCTTGACCGCTGAGGAGTTGGGCGATGCGATGTACCTGTTTTACCAACAGCGTTACAAAATTTGGATTGCTCGCGTGCAAGACAGCATCAAGGTTGCCGCTGCGCCCGACTGGGCCAAGGTCCCGTGCGGTTTGAAGCCTGGGCAGAGCGCTGGATTCATTCAACGTTTGTCCTGGGCGGTGGACAACACATTGGCTGAGTACTCTGAGACTTGGTTTGACCCCGCTGTGTGCCACTACTCGTCACGCTTGAGCCAGTAGGGAAGACCGCGCAGTCGTCTACCCCGTCACCGTCACAAGGCCAAGCGGGCTCTTCAGGGTCAGGCTCAATGCGGCAAGGCCTGTTGAGAACGGCGCTTGGCTACTGCCCAGTTGTGTGAACAGTTTGTTGAGCCGATCCGCATCTGGGTGGTGACATTCAAACTGCTGCAAAGACAGTCCGGAATCAGCCATGGTATCTGTTGGATGGGCGCCACCCCAACCGATCAAAGTGGGCATCACGCCACCGTATTGCAGCCGTCCATCTGACCGAATCGCGATCGACCACGACAGCAATCCGCTGGGCGTTGGGCGACTCGCGGTGACGGCCTCGCCGATGTCGATGCCTGCACCGCGGGAAACCTGCAGTGCGGCGGGTAAATCACCCACCCTCGCAACCCAATGGACCAACTGCGGTCCATCGGTTCGGAGCCGCATCTGCAGCGCCGGGTTATCGAGGTCGAACCAACGGGCATGTGATGTCGGCTTCGTGGGGCTGATGCTTGGGTCAATGGCGATGATCTCGAGGTAAGCCGCAGGGTGCAATGGGGAGGCAATCCGCGCCAAGCGGTTGTGCGTTCCCATCAGAGGGTGCTGCCCGCCGGGTCCCGGCGTGACGCCTAAAACCTGCTCGCACCATTGAACGCCCTCTGCGAGTGTGTCAGCTGCCACGACGACGTGGTCGAGTTTTGGGGATGTGTCGGTCATGCGTTTGCTTTAATGTGTTGCGTGCAAGGTGTCGCGTATTCGCTCCCCAATCGTAATTCAGTCGGGGACAATGCGCTCATTCATGAAATCATCCTCGTAACAACGGTATGCCAACCCATTTCCAATTCATCAAGACGCCGCTGCTGAGCGTCGGTTACGAAGCTCACGCGCCTGTGAACGCTGGGCCTGATGCACCCGTCATCATGCTGCTGCATGGTTGGCCAGACAGCACCCGAACGTGGGCGAGCGTGGTGCCGTATCTCACAGCGGCTGGGTATCGCGTCATCGTGCCGGCTTTGCGCGGTTTCGCGCCGACGACATTTTTGCATCGAGACACGCCACGCACGGGCCAGCTCGCCGCGTTGGGGCGGGATTTGCTCGATTTAATTGCCGCCTTAAAGATCGATAAGCCGATTCTTGTTGGGCACGACTGGGGCGCGAGGGCGGTTGCCAATGCCTGCGGTTTGGTCCCCAATTTGGCGTCGCACATGGTGCTGATCTCCGTGGCGTATGGGGCTAACAACCCCAGTCAGGCGATTAGCATGGTGCAAGCCCGGCGTTATTGGTACCACTGGTACATGGCCACGCCGCGCGGGCAGGCTGAGGTCGCTGCCAACAGGCGTGCGTTTGCCAAGATCATGTGGGACACCTGGTCGCCTGCCGGTTGGTACGAGGCGGACGAATTCGAGGTCACAGCCGAAGCGTTTGATAACCCCGATTGGTTGCCGATTACCCTGCATTCATATCAACATCGATGGGCGCATGCCCCTGGCCACACGCACTATGCAGCCGATGATGCGCGGCTCGCCAATCCCCCGAAGCAGCACATGCCAACGCTGTTAATCCACGGTGCCGAGGATGGGGTAAGTCTGCTGCCAGATGCCGAAAAGGCGGCCGGTTATTTCACAGGCCACTACGCTCAGCACGTGATTGAGGGCGTGGGGCACTTTCCGCAACGCGAAGCGCCCGACGCGGTGGCGAATACGATCCTCGATTTTCTCGCCTCAAACCCCTGAGACCATGCGCCTCGCACGCACAGCGTCTGCGAGCACTTGGAGGAGTGGGATGGTTTGGTCTAACCCAATACAGGCATCGGTGATGGACACCCCATAAGCGAGGGGCTGTCCAGTCTTGAGGTCCTGTCGCCCCTCCTTGAGGTGACTCTCGATCATGAGTCCGAAAATGCGTTGGTCACCAGCAGCCACTTGGTGGGCCACGTCATGCGTGACCTCGATTTGCTTTTGGTGTTGCTTGCTGCTGTTGGCGTGTGACACGTCGATCATCACCTTCGGCTTGATCCCTGATTGTTCCAGAACGGCGCAAGCCGCATCAACATCCGCCTTGGCGTAGTTCGGCGCTTTGCCACCACGCAAAATGATGTGTACATCGGCGTTACCGCGCGTTTCGAAGATGGCTGCCTGTCCCATTTTTGTCATGCCCATAAACGCATGTGGGGCCCGAGCGGCGACAACCGCATCGGCGGCGACTTTGACGCCGCCATCGGTGCCATTTTTAAACCCAACGGGACACGACAGGCCGCTGGCCAATTGGCGATGACTTTGGCTCTCAGTTGTGCGCGCGCCAATGGCCCCCCATGTGACCAGGTCGCTGATGAATTGCGGGCTCAGTAAGTCCAGAAACTCAGTGGCAACCGGAAGCCCTAGTTCCAAAATGTCACACAGGAGTTGGCGTGCCATGCGCAACCCTTCGTTCATCGCAAATGTCCCATCGAGGTGCGGGTCGTTGATGTAGCCTTTCCAGCCGACGGTTGTCCGTGGCTTCTCGAAGTACACGCGCATGACAACCAAGAGGTCAGCAGCCAATGGGTCTGTGGCCGCCTTGAGCTGATTGGCATAGGCAATGGCCTGATCATGGTCGTGGATTGAGCAGGGGCCAACGACCACCACCAAACGGTCATCTTTTCCCTGCAGGACATTGGCCAACGCGGCGCGAGACTGTTCGACCAGTGCCAGATTTGCAGCGGATGCGGGGATCGCTTCCTCCAGTAACGCCGGCGTTACAAGTGGGCGAACAGCGGCAATGCGTGTGTCGTCGATACGGGTCTTGTCTTGTGTGGATGGCATGGGACGTGTGCGTCGATCGCTGGCGAGGTGAATAGGGGGGAGAGGAGCGGAGATTTTAGGCGGTTTAATTGGGTGACTTATAGTGAGGCATGTCTGATCCATTTCGCCATGTCCCCGAGCTTCGCGGCCGATTGATCGACCCCGAGCGGGCGCTGCAGATGTACGGCGCACAGCAGTTCGGCCACACCATCGACCCC
>JALQVQ010000032.1 GCA_023260315.1 Burkholderiaceae bacterium | reverse complement strand
CACTTTTTAACAGCGGCACCTTGCGTAGCCAGTTGTCATCATGCTACCTGACGACCGTGCCTGACCACCTCGACGGCATCTACGAATCGATCAAAGAGAACGCGTTGCTGTCTAAATTTGCCGGCGGATTGGGCAATGACTGGACGCGAGTCCGCGCGCTGGGCTCACACATCAAGGGCACCAATGGTGAATCTCAAGGCGTTGTGCCGTTTTTGAAGGTTGTCAACGACACGGCTGTGGCTGTCAACCAAGGCGGCAAACGCAAGGGTGCCGTTTGCACCTACCTTGAATCCTGGCATTTGGACGTCGAGGAATTTTTGGAATTGCGTAAGAACACCGGTGATGACCGCCGCCGTACGCATGACATGAACACCGCCAACTGGATTCCCGACCTTTTCATGCGCCGCGTCATGGAACGCGCTGATTGGACGCTGTTCTCGCCAGCTGACGTTCCCGACCTGCACGATCTTTTCGGTTCAGCGTTCGAGCAAGCCTATGTGGCTTACGAGGCCAAAGCCGATCGCGGTGAAATCACCCACTACCGTCGCCTGCCCGCGACCGACTTGTGGCGCAAGATGCTGACGATGCTGTTTGAAACCGGTCATCCCTGGATCACCTTCAAAGATGCCTGTAACGTCCGGTCACCACAGCAACACTGTGGCGTCGTGCACTCGTCTAACCTTTGCACCGAAATCACGCTCAATACCAGTGATACGGAAACCGCTGTCTGTAACCTGGGGTCTGTCAACCTGTCACGTCACCTCAAGGACGGCGCGAACGGCAAGGAACTGGATCACGATAAGCTGCAACGCACGATCACAATTGCGATGCGCATGCTCGACAACGTGATCGACATCAACTACTACGCCGTGAAGAAGGCGCGCGACTCGAACATGCGTCACCGCCCTGTTGGCCTGGGCATTATGGGATTCCAGGACAGCTTGTATGAAATGCGCACGCCTTACGGCTCTCAAGCTGCGGTTGATTTTGCTGACCGCGCCATGGAGGCGGTTTGCTACAACGCCTACTGGGCGTCCAGCGACTTGGCAAAGGAACGTGGCCGCTACAGTACCTTTACCGGTTCACTGTGGGACAAAGGGATCCTGCCGTTTGACACCATTGACTTGCTAGAGAAGGCGCGTGGCGGCTATGTGGAAGTCGATCGCTCTTCGACCTTGGACTGGGATGCATTGCGCCAGAAAATCAAGCAAGACGGTATGCGTAACTCAAACTGTGTTGCCATTGCACCGACGGCGACCATCTCCAATATCATCGGCGTCGACGCGTCAATTGAACCCAGCTTCGGTAACCTGTCCGTGAAGTCCAACCTTTCCGGCGAGTTCACGATCGTGAACAGCTACTTGGTGCGCGACCTCAAGCGTCTCGGCTTGTGGGATGACGTCATGGTGATGGATCTGAAACACTTTGATGGTTCATTGAGCGCGATAGACCGTGTGCCCGACGAGATCAAAGCGTTGTACGCCACAGCCTTCGAAATCGACACCAGCTGGCTGATAGAAGCAGGGGCACGTCGCCAGAAGTGGATTGATCAAGCGCAATCTTTGAACATCTACATTGCAGGTGCTTCAGGTAAGAAGCTGGACGAGACCTACAAACTCGCATGGCTGCGTGGCCTCAAGACCACGTACTACCTCCGTACGATGGCCGCGACAAGCATTGAAAAGTCGACTGGCCGCGCAGGTCAGATGAACGCTGTTTCAAACCAGTCGGCGCCGCAAAGCGCTGCCGCGCCAGCTGCCGCTGCAGCTGCTGTTGCCGCAACCGATGTGAAGTTTTGCGCCATTGACGACCCTGGATGTGAGGCTTGCCAATAAAGAGATGCGCGCTGTTTGAGAAATAAATTCGCAAACAGCGCAACTCAAAAACAAGACGTACAGAACCTACTTTTTTAAAAACACAAAGCGTAAAAAAACCGATGCAAAAGCACAACACAACGGTTAAGAAATAAACCGATTTGCTTTTCTTTTTTTTATGTCGCTTTGATAATTCAACGAAACGGATACACAACTCATGCTGACTTGGGACCAAGAAAATTTAGCGACCGCTCAAACGCCAACGGCATCACCCGAAACGTCGTTCAATGACGTGCCAACAAAGGTATCCCCATCTGCTCGCGCTAGCGAATCCAGCATCGCCTCAAGCTCTGGTGCACACACCATGGCTGCGCCCTCAGCGGGCCGTGTTAAGGCATCGGACAAACGCATCATCAACGGCAAAACTGACGTCAACCAACTGGTGCCCTTCAAGTACAAGTGGGCCTGGGAAAAGTATTTGGCGAGTTGCGCCAACCATTGGATGCCGCAAGAGGTCAACATGACGCGCGACATCGCTCTCTGGAAAGACCCAAATGGTCTGACAGAGGATGAGCGTCGGGTCGTTAAACGAAATCTCGGTTTCTTCGTTACCGCTGACTCACTGGCTGCGAATAACATCGTTCTCGGAAGCTACCGTCACATCACAGCGCCGGAATGTCGTCAGTTTTTGTTGCGTCAAGCTTTCGAAGAAGCGATTCACACGCACGCCTACCAGTACATTGTTGAGTCGCTGGGTTTGGATGAGTCAGAAATCTTTAACGCCTACAACGAAGTTCCGTCAATTCGCGCCAAAGACCAGTTCCTGATTCCCTTCATCGATGTGCTGTGTGACCCCAACTTCAAGACGGGCACGCTGGAAACCGATCAAGCACTCTTGAAGTCCCTGATTGTGTTTGCATGCTTAATGGAAGGCATGTTCTTCTACGTCGGTTTCACTCAAATTCTTGCGCTGGGTCGTCAGAACAAGATGACCGGCGCGGCAGAACAATACCAATACATCTTGCGTGATGAATCCATGCACTGTAATTTTGGTATCGATGTTATCAACCAGGTGAAGCTCGAGAACCCTGGTCTTTGGACAGCGGAATTCAAGGAAGAAATTCGCGCCTTATTCATGGAAGCTGTTGAACTTGAATACCGATACGCGGAAGACACGATGCCCCGCGGCGTCCTCGGTCTTAACGCGTCAATGTTCAAGGGATATTTGCGGTATATTGCAAATCGTCGTGCACAACAAATCGGATTAGAGCCATTGTTTGCAGCCGAAGAAAATCCATTCCCTTGGATGAGCGAAATGATTGACCTCAAGAAAGAACGCAACTTCTTTGAAACACGTGTCATTGAATACCAAACCGGTGGTGCCCTCTCTTGGGACTAACAACGTTTGATGCAGCAGACTTTTACTAAGCCCGCAACCTTGTCGTCCGATAAGGTTGGGGGCTTTTTCGCAGAATTCTATGGTGTTGCAGTGGAAACGACGCAGGTCTTTCGCGCTGCAGAATCATTGAATCGCTACTGATGCGGTAACGTTTCAGTGGTGTTATTTGAAAATCCAAAAAGGAGAAAATCATGGCAACTGCAAAAAAGGCAACAGCTAAAAAGGCTGCTGCAAAAAAACCCGCCGCTAAAAAAGTAGCTGCGAAAAAACCCGCAGCGAAGAAAGTAGCTGCAGCGAAAAAGCCCGCAGCCAAAAAAGTAGCGGCGAAGAAGCCTGCTGCGAAGAAGGTCGCTGCTAAAAAGGTCGTTGCTAAGAAGCCTGCTGCTAAAAAAGTAGCCGCTAAAAAGCCAGCAGCCAAAAAAGTTGCAGCCAAGAAGCCAGCAGCTAAAAAAGTAGCCGCCAAAAAGCCAGCAGCCAAAAAAGCCGCTGCTAAAAAGCCTGCTGCCAAGAAAGCTGTAGCCAAGAAACCAGCGGCAAAAAAGCCCGCTGCTAAAAAGGCTGCTAAAAAGCCTGCCGCAAAGAAGGCATCCAAAAAGCCCGCTGCTCAGACCACTCTGACACCACAGGCTGCTTGGCCATTCCCCACATCTGACAAGCCTTAATGGCGAGTGCTTATCGTGGAATCGATTGGTCTTAGGACCAATCGGCCCAGTAAAAACCCAAGATTTTTATCTTGGGTTTTTTTACGTTTATTCCGAGGCGGGGTAGCGCAACTCTGTTCTGTATTCACGCATTCGGATGCTGTCGTCAGCATCGATCGGCCACTCGAAGCGCAGGGCTGTTTGCGTCCCTGCAGCGAGCGCAGGCTGCGGCTTCACCCAATCATCTGCACCAAATCCCTGCTCGGCAAAGACCCCGCCACTGGCATCCGTTAGAACCAACCAAACCTCGGGGATCGCTAAGGGTTTGGAGGCCTCGTTCTCAAGCACAACGTCCAACTGTAAGACGTCCCCTGGCAATTGAACAACTGACGAGGAAATGATCCTAATCATGCGCAGATTTTTCTCTGGGGCAACCGTGCAACCCAATGGTTGGCATAGGGTCATCAGGCGATTAACGACACCTGGCCAGCGCAGCGCAATCGCGTCGCGCTCAATGTAAGCCAACTGAACAACGGCTGCGAGCAGCAGGCCGCCAATCATGGTGTTAAGAAGCCCCTTCATCGCAGGGAACGACCACGGCCGATTCGTTACGCTTGACGACACCAGCGGTATCCGATCCGAGTCGGCCAAGGCCAGCGATGCCGGCGCATCCAGTGGCGGATCATCACCCGAGAAAGCCGGCGTCGGTGCCCATTCTTCTGGCAACCCCGTTCCGGGTGGCGGCACCGCGCCGGCGTCTGTCTCAGAGGGAGGCAGGGTTGGGATACCCAAACGGGCAACCACGTCGAAGAGGAAATGGCAGCGACCGCAGCGCGCCCAACCATTCGATTGCTGAAGAGATGAGAGGTCGACGTGAAGCGCCGTCTCGCATTGCGGACACGGGGTGGTCGGGTGATCGGTTTCGGTCTGCTGTGCCATGCGTTGATCAACCGATCACTGCGTTTAGGTTACCTGCGCGCCCATAAGGACCCAACCATCCTCTTCATCAAGAACGGTGAGCGCGACATACGGTGCGTAAGCCTCCTGCAACTCCTGAACCTGACGCGACAAGATGCCGGCAAGCACGAGGTGCGAGCCCTTATCAAGGTGACCACACAACAAGGGGGCGAGCAACCGAAGCGGGGTGGCCAAAATATTGGCTAAGACCACATCGTATCGCCCGCTCGCTTTATCCGGCAGACCCGCTGTCAAGTGCACATGGTTGACGTGCGCGTTCGCGACCGTCGACTCAACGGCAGCAGGATCAATGTCGACCGCATCAATTGCGGTGGCACCGAACTTCGCGGCAGCCATCGCCAGAATACCGGAGCCACAACCGTAGTCCAAGGTTCGCTGACCCGAAAGGTCACGATTAGCAATCCAGCGCAAGCACATGCGCGTGGTTGGGTGTGTGCCTGTCCCGAACGCCAAACCCGGATCAAGGCGAAGGAATAGCGTTGCCGCAGCCGGTGGCTCGTGCCAAGTCGGGACGATCCAAAATGAAGGCGTGATCTCAACCGGCGTGAACTGGGACTGGGTCAGACGGACCCAATCTTGGTCTTCAAGAGTTGTGATCGCTTGAATGGCACAGCCCTCAAAGAGGGCCATGTCAACGAGTGATTCAGCTGCAGACTCCGCTGACGCCTTGTCTTGGAATAGCGCCGTGACACGAGAGCGGTCCCAACCCGCCTCTGGTGCCGGCATATCGGGCTCACCAAACAGTGCTCGTTCTGCAGGGGTGTGCGCATCAGCGTCCTCTACCGACACACTGAGCGCCTCAAGCGCCTCAAGGACGTCACTGAGGGCCTCGACACGCGACTGCGGTGCGAACAACTTCAATTCAAACATGTCAACTTTCAGGGCCCTCAGTCAGCACACGCTCAGCGAGGGTGCTGCTCAAGCCATTTTTCAAGGTAATGAATATTGGTACCACCCGAAATGAAGCTGGCATCCACCATCAACTCGCGATGCAGGGGAATATTGGTTTTAATACCCTCAACCACCATTTCTGAGAGCGCCGTTCGCATCCGCGCAAGCGCTTGCTCACGGGTATCACCATAGACGATCAGTTTGCCAATCATGGAATCGTAATGGCTCGGTACGGTGTAGTTGTGATACGCGTGCGAGTCGACGCGGACACCCGGACCACCCGCGGTATGCCAACCCGTAATTTTTCCGGGTGACGGCATGAAGTTGAAGGGATCCTCCGCATTGATTCGACACTCAATGGCATGACCCCGTAACGCGACATCCTTTTGGTTAAAGGGCAGCTTGCCACCGGCAGCGACTTCGATTTGTGTTTTAACAATGTCAATGCCTGTTACCCATTCGGTAACCGGGTGCTCAACTTGCACCCGCGTGTTCATCTCAATGAAGTAGAACTCACCATTCTCAAATAAGAATTCGAATGTACCCGCCCCACGGTAACCGATCTTTTTACACGCAGCAGCGCATCGCTCGCCAATTTTCTCGATCAAACGACGAGGGATACCAGGCGCTGGCGACTCTTCGATGACCTTTTGATGTCGGCGCTGCATAGAGCAGTCGCGCTCACCCAGGTGGACGGCATTCTTGTGGGTGTCGGCGATGATTTGAATCTCAACGTGACGGGGATTTTGGAGGTATTTCTCCATGTAAACCGCGGGGTTGCCAAACGCACTGCCCGCTTCAGCCTTGGTGGTCTGCACCGCGTGAATCAAGGCCGCCTCTGTGTGAACCACACGCATACCACGGCCACCACCGCCACCTGCCGCTTTGATAATGACCGGATAACCGATTGACTTTGCGACTCGCTTGATCTCTACCGGGTTATCCGAGAGTGCGCCCTCAGACCCTGGAACCGTTGGAACACCCGCTCGGATCATGGCTTGTTTTGCCGAAACCTTATCGCCCATCAAGCGGATCGAAGCCGCCGTCGGACCGATAAAAACGAAGCCGGAATTCTCGACCCGCTCGGCAAAATCGGCGTTTTCACTCAGAAAGCCATAACCGGGGTGGATAGCCTCTGCGTCCGTGACCTCAGCCGCTGAAATAATGGCGGGCATGTGCAGATAACTCTGGCCCGACGGCGCAGGACCGATACACACCGCCTCATCCGCCAATTTCACATACTTGGCATCTCGGTCAGCCTCGGAATAAACCATAACGGCTTTGATGCCCATTTCGCGGCACGCGCGCTGAATACGCAGCGCGATTTCACCACGATTGGCGATGAGAATCTTTTTAAACATAGGCAACGATTATTCGATCTCAAAGAGTGGCTGGCCGTATTCAACCGCCTCACCGTCCTGCACCAACACGCGCGTGACCACGCCTGCATGGTCGCATTCGATTTCATTCAAAATCTTCATCGCCTCAACGATGCACAGGCGTTGCCCCACTTTGACAGCGTTACCGACATCCACGAAAGGCTCTGCACCCGGGCTGGCAGCGCGATAGAAGGTACCCACCATGGGCGACTTAACGACGTGCGCAGCTGGGCCGGGAGCGGCTGCAGCGGCCGCGACGGGGGCAGGGCTGACCGCGGCGGCCGGCGCCGGGGCTGCAGGCGCCGCCACTGGCAATGCCTGATAGGCCACGGTCGCGTGCGGGTCACTCTTAACGATGCGTACCTTGCCTTCGGCCTCAGTGATTTCTAACTCAGAGACATTTGACTCGGATACCAAGTCAATCAGTGTTTTTAACTTTCGGAGATCCATTTAACAGCCCACCTCAGCGGTCATTTGTTGTGATGAGGCAGTGTACAAGATTAAAAACCGAAAGAAACTTAT
>JALQVQ010000309.1 GCA_023260315.1 Burkholderiaceae bacterium | reverse complement strand
ATTGTTACCCAAGGTACAGTAACCAACATCAATACTGCGGCATTTACTGCGGGCGCTCAGATTTATTTGTCGGCCACCACAGCCGGAGCGTTGACACAGACTGAGCCAAGCACTCCGAACTATGCTGTTCACATGGGTGTTTGCCTTTATTCCAATACGAATAACGGCAAGATTTATATCAACCCGATCAACAAGTCAATTGATACTGGCTACATTATTGGTCAAAGCAGGCTCGGGCCTCGCGACCTTTGGCAACCCAACCAGCGCTGGCGTACCGCCTGAGGTGGTGCAGCACACCATGGTGTTGCCATTCAATGACATTGAGGCGCTCGAGACCGCCTTCAAGGCTTACGGCAACGACGTTGCGTGCCTCATGATGGAGCCAGTCGCCGGGAACATGAATTTTGTCCGCTCAAGCGTGCCCTTCATGAAGCGCTGCCGTGAGTTGTGTACGGCATATGGTGCGATCTTGGCTTTCGACGAAGTGATGTGCGGTTTCCGTGTCGCTTTGGGCAGCGCGCAAAGCTTGTATGCAAAAGAGATCCCAGGCTTCGAGCCCGATATGACCGTGATGGGTAAGGTCATCGGTGGCGGCATGCCACTGGCAGCCTTCGGTGGTAAACGTGATGTGATGTCGCATTTGGCACCGTTGGGTGCTGTTTACCAAGCCGGTACGCTATCGGGCAACCCTGTTGCAACAGCCTGCGGCTTGGCGACACTCCGTGAAATTCAGAAGCCCGGCTTTTTCGACAACCTGAACCTGCGCACACGCTCACTCATCGCTGGCATGACTGCGGCCGCAAACGATGCAGGCATCCCTTTTTGCGGCGACAGCGAAGGCGGCATGTTCGGTTTCTTCTTCATGCCAACGTTGCCACAAAATTACGCCACTGTCATGACCACAGATGCCGATCGGTTCAACCGATTCTTCCACCACATGTTGGACGAGGGTGTCTACTTCGCACCGGCCTTGTTCGAAGCTGGTTTTGTGAGCGCGGCGCACTCCGAACAAGACATCGCTGAAACCGTGGCAGCGGCGAAGAGGGCTTTCGCCGCCCTTTGAACTCAGTGACGGAAATGGCGGACGCCGGTGAAAACCATGGCGACGCCACGCTCGTTCGCCGCGTCAATAACCTCTTGGTCTCGCATTGAGCCGCCGGGTTGAATGACGGCGGTTGCACCGGCATCGACAACAACGTCCAGTCCGTCGCGGAATGGGAAGAACGCATCACTGGCAACCACAGTGCCACTCAATGTCAAGCCAGCATGCCCTGCCTTGATGCTGGCAATGCGCGCAGAATCCAAGCGACTCATCTGACCCGCCCCGACGCCCATGGTCATACCGTCTTTACAGAACACGATGGCGTTGGACTTGACGTAGGTCGCGACTTTCCAGGCAAACAAAAGATCATTCATTTGTTGGGCAGTGGGTTCGATTTGGGTAACCACCTTTAAATCCGCTAGCGTCAGCTCATGGTCATCGGCGGTTTGAATCAAAAGTCCCGATCCAACACGTTTCACGTCTTGTGCATTTCGGCCACGTGCCCAAGCAGTTGAACCCCCCGGCGCTGGCAAGTCAATTTGCAGAACCCGTACATTGGCCTTTGCTTTGAAAACCGCCAACGCACCGTCGGTGTAGGCCGGCGCCATCAACACCTCAACAAATTGTTGGCTAATGGCCTGCGCCGCCGCCTCATCAACGGTACGGTTCAGGGCGATGATGCCGCCAAATGCAGAGGTTGGATCTGTTTGAAATGCCTTTTTGTAGGCACCCAAAGCGTCATCAGCCAACGCAACACCACACGGATTCGCGTGTTTCACAATAACGCAGGCGGATGTCTCGAAGCTCTTGACACACTCCCAAGCCGCATCGGCGTCAGCAATGTTGTTGTACGATAGCTCTTTGCCCTGCAACTGCTTGGCGGTCACCAGTGAGCCTGGCGCGGGATGCAGGTCCCGATAAAACGCAGCTGACTGATGGGGGTTTTCGCCGTAACGCAGGTCCTGCAATTTGACAAAGCGGGCATTGGATTGCGATGGGAAGGTCTGCAAGCTTTGCGTATCGGGCTGATAAGCCGACAGGTAATCGCTGATCGCGGCATCGTAATTGCTGATGCGGTTGAACGCAGCAACGGATAGCGCAAACTTGGTCGCTGCCGTCACAGCACCGGTTTCTTTGAGTTCAGCGATAACCGTCTCGTATTGGCTGGCATCGGTCAGCACCGCAACATCTTTCCAGTTCTTTGCCGCGCTACGGACCATGGCAGGGCCACCGATATCGATATTTTCAATCGCGTCGGCCAGCGTACAGTCAGGCTTTGCGACCGTGGCTTCGAAAGGGTACAAGTTGACAACCAACACATCGATGGTGGCAATATCGTGGGCAGCCAAAGCAGCCATGTGCTCGGGCACATCACGGCGAGCCAATAAACCACCGTGTACTTTGGGATGCAGCGTCTTCACCCGGCCATCCAACATTTCGGGGAAACCGGTAAGCGTTGCAACTTCGGTCACAGGCAAATCTGCATCAGCGAGCAACTTGGCTGTACCACCTGTGGATAGCAGGCCAATACCAAGGGCGTGTAACGCGCGCGCCAATTCGACGACGCCGGTTTTATCAGAAACAGAGATGAGTGCGTTCATGGTGGTGTAACAAATTGATGAGTGGAAAGGTGAGCTCGTCCGGGCGATCAATCGATCAAACGGTGCAGGATTAATTTTTTACGCAGGGTATTGCGATTCAAGCCGAGCCACTGTGCAGCGCGGGACTGGTTGTTGTTGGCTTGTGCCATGACGGCTTCAAGCAGCGGCTTCTCAACGGCGCCAATCATCATGTCGTAGAGACCGTGTGGCTCGCTGCCCGCCAAATCAGCGAAGTACGCCTGCATGCTGGCGTGGACGTCTTTTTCAATATCTTGTCGGCTCATTGTGTCGTCCTAGTTGATGGTCACAAGTGGTTGCCAATCAGCAGCCAACTCATCCAAGCGATCATCTGCCCAAGCTGAGAAATAGGTTTCAACCGCCGCGATCTGTTCGTCGCACGCGATGATTCGGTTGACATGACGGCGTAACAAATCACCCGAGGGCAAATGCTGCGCGTACCAGCCCAAATGCTTTCGAGCCGACCGAACACCAGTGAATTCACCATACAAATCGTAGTGCTCATGAAGGTGGGCAAGCATCCACGACCGCATGGCAGCGGCTGTTGGCGCCGGCGCATGGACGCCTGTGGAAAGAAAAGTGGCGATGTCATTGAACAGCCACGGCCGCCCTTGTGCGGCGCGGCCAATCATGACCGCATCAGCGCCCGTTGCCGCCAGCACGTTTTGGGCACTTTCAGGGGAGTCCACATCACCATTCGCCACAACAGGGATTCGGACGCGAGACTTGATGTCGGCGACCGTTTCGTGTTCAGCGAATCCTTTGTAACCCTGCTCACGGGTGCGGCCGTGGATGGTCAACATTTGAACACCCGCTTGCTCTGCTGCGAGCGCAATTTGCCGCGCGTTTTTGGCATGTGCTGCCCAACCGGTGCGCATTTTGAGCGTCACGGGTACGCCGTGCGGCTCGCAGGCGTCGACCACCGCTTGCACGATGTCGATCGCTAACGCCTCATCCTGCATCAAGGCAGACCCGGCCCACTTGTTACAGACCTTTTTTGCGGGGCAACCCATGTTGATGTCGATGATCTGGGCGCCGCGGTCTATGTTGTAGACAGCCGCCTCCGCCATCATTTGCGCATCGGTACCCGCAATCTGAACCGCAATGGGTCCCACTTCGCCTTCATGGTTCGCCCGGCGCGACGTTTTAAGGGAGTCCCATAAATCGCGTCGAGAGGTCACCATTTCGCTCACGGCATAGCCTGCACCCAGTTGTTTACAGAGTTGACGAAATGGCCGATCGGTCACACCCGCCATCGGGGCGACAAACAGGTTGTTGGCAAGCGTAAAGGGACCGATTTGCACGAAGGAGCGTAGCGCGTGTAGCGGGAAGGGTTGAAGATCACGCGCAAACCCGTGCGTGTGCTGAAAAAATAAGCATCATTCTACCTATACTCTCTGGCATGGATGCATGGCTCACCCACCTAATCAATTGGCTAAGCCTGCCGGAAGTCGGGCTCAGCACCCTGTTCGTGATCTCATTTTTGGCCGCCACTTGGCTGCCCGCGGGCTCAGAGGCGGCATTGGTCGGCGTGGTCTCGTTGACCCCTGATTTATTCTGGACAGCCCTGGCCATCGCAACCGTCGGCAACACCCTCGGTGGCATGGTGAGCTGGGCTCTGGGCGCCGGCTTGCATCGCTTAGCGAGCGACGGTCACCCCGCATCTCCGCCCAAGGGGCGGGGGGTCGCATGGGGGTTACGGCAGCTGCATCGCATTGGCCCCAAAGCCTGTTTGCTGGCGTGGGCACCCATCGTCGGCGATGTGGTTTGCACCCTCGCCGGATGGTTGCGCATGCCGGCGGCGACTTGCGCTTTCTACATGGCGGTCGGCAAATTTTTGCGTTACTGGCTGCTGCTCGCCGGCGTGGAGTTGTGGCTCAGCTACTGAATAAGAAGTTGAGAACGTCGCCGTCCTTCACGACGTATTCCTTGCCTTCGGCGCGCATCTTTCCGGCATCTTTGGCACCTTGCTCGCCTTTAAAAGCGATGTAGTCGTCATACGCGATGGTCTGCGCGCGGATGTAGCCTTTTTCAAAATCCGTATGGATCACACCGGCGGCTTGCGGCCCCGTGTCGCCGACGCGGATTGTCCAAGCGCGGACCTCTTTGACGCCTGCGGTGAAGTAAGTCTGTAACCCCAACAGGCGGTAGGCGGCACGGATCAAACGGTTAAGGCCTGGCTCAGATTGGCCCAACTCAGCCAAGAACATGTCGCGGTCTTCGTCCGACATTTCGCTCATCTCAGCCTCTAATTTGGCACAAATCGCAACGACAGGCGCGTTTTGCGACTCAGCAAAAGCGACCAGGCGGTCGAGCAGAGGGTTGTTCTCAAAACCGTCTTCTGAGACGTTTGCCACGAACATCGCGGGCTTCGCCGTGATCAAGAAGAATTGTTTCAGCAGCGGCGCCTCTTCTTTGCTGAACGCCAATGTGCGAACGGGTTTGCCCTCATTCAAGGCGGCCTGACAACGCTCAAGAATACTCACCAAACGCACCGACTCCTTGTCGCCAGAGCGCGCTGTCTTGGATACGCGGTGGAGGGCTTTCTCGACAGCTGACAGATCCGCCAAGCAGAGCTCTGTTTGGATGACCTCGATGTCGGCGATCGGGTCTACCTTGCCAGCCACGTGGACCACGTTATCGTCTTCAAAGCATCGAACGACGTTGACCGTGGCATCTGTCTCACGGATATGGGCCAAAAATTTGTTTCCCAAACCCTCGCCGGTGCTTGCACCAGCCACCAGCCCGGCGATGTCAACAAACTCGACAATGGCAGGGACCACCCGCTCAGGGCTGACGATGTCACGCAACTGGTCGAGCCGGGGGTCTGGGACCTCAACGACACCGACGTTCGGCTCAATGGTGCAGAAAGGGTAGTTTTCAGCGGCAATACCCGCTTTGGTTAAGGCGTTAAAAAGGGTTGATTTCCCCACGTTGGGTAACCCTACGATGCCGCATTTCAAGCTCATGACAATCCTCAGTAATCAGTCCCGAGAGTTTAAGCGACTTCACCCTCGCCCTCTTTCCCCCCTGCGCTGCAGCCAAAGGGGCAACGAACTTAGAATGGGGGCATGAATCAACTGGGCAACATTCGCGTTTTTGGCACTGGCATCACAGCGCATGTCACGGCCTTGTTGCTAGCGAATCAAGGTTGGCGTGTCCACGCATCCGCCCCAAGACGGCTCTTGGAAGGGCGTTCGCAAAGAGATGTTCGTGCCTACGCCATCAACCACCGCTCGCGTGCCACGCTTGAGGCGTCCGGTGTTTGGCCCCATGAAGAAGGCGCGCCGTGGGTCACGGCCATCAATCAGATGCGCGTTTTTGGCGACCTGGGCGGGCAGTTGACAATTGAAAACCAAAACCCAGACACCAGCGCAAAAGGCCACACCGAACCTGTTGCCTGGATGGTCGACGTTCCTGCGCTGGAAGATGCCCTCTGGGAGGCCTGCCAAAAGCAACCCCTGATAAGCACAATGCCGGATGGGGGCGACACCCCATCGCATTCAAGCGCGTTTGACCTGACCGTCATCTGTGAGGGTCGATCAAGTCAACAACGCCAACGGCAAGAGATAGAGACCGACACGGTCAATTACCCGCACAAGGCGATCGCCGCCCGTGTCATCGCAGATCACCCGCATGGGGGGGTGGCTCAGCAATGGTTCGACGGTGAACGCATTCTGGCCTTGTTACCGGTTGGCGGCGCGCAAGGCCGATCGCTCGCTGTGGTGTGGTCGTTACCCGCCAGCGAACACCGTCAATGGTCGAGTGACACGTCGGCAGAAAATACCGAACAATTAGCAATCGCACTGAGCACGGCCAGCCATCATGCATTGGGCCAGTTGCGGGTGACTGCAGGCCCCGTTGGCTTCCCCCTGTCGGTGAGTCAGGCGACACGCTGGTTTGAGGGGCAGACCGTTCTGGTTGGCGACGCAGCGCATACCATTCACCCCCTTGCTGGCCAAGGGCTGAATTTGGGGCTCTCTGACGCACAAACACTGGCAGACTGCCTGGCCATCCGGAAACGGTGGGAGCCTGCCAGCGCCCCACGACTGATGCAGCGGTACCAACGCCTACGAAGAGCCGACACGCAAACGATGCAATGGGCGACGCACAGCCTGTTCCACCTTTTTACGAACCCACTCTCAGGGCAGGTCCCCATACCTTGGGTGCGCAACGCCGGCTTGTCCGTTTTCAATGCCCTCTCGCCGGTCAAACATTGGGTTCAACGGCTTGGCATGGGGAACTGACTCGCTGACACGTGCTCAAACTCACTCATTCATAAATGGAACACACCATGTTTAATGCATCGTTCAAAGTCTTGCTGCGCGGCGCAGTAACCGCCCTATTACTCGTGGGCAGTCTGCCAGCGGTGCACGCGCAAGAGGCCAAAATACGCGAAGCCCTCACGAAACGACTGCCAAACTTGCCGGCGATCAACAGCGTGACAAAGACACCCATGAATGGTCTGTACGAGGTCCGTTTTGGTGAAACCGAACTGCTTTACACCGACGCGGCTGGCGACTACATCTTGCAGGGTGTGTTGGTTGACCTCAAGGCAAAACGCAATTTGACACAAGAACGGATGGACCAGCTGAGCGCCATCCCGTTTGATCAGCTCCCATTCAAGGATGCCTTCACGATTAAACGAGGCAACGGGAAACGGCAAATAGCTGTTTTTGAGGATCCCAACTGTGGTTTTTGCAAACGATTTGAACGTGACATGATGAACGTGAATGACATCACGTTACACATATTTTTGTATCCCATACTCGGGCCTGACTCAACCTTAAAGTCAAAAGCCATTTGGTGCGCCAAGGACCGCGGCCGCGCGTTTGAGGACTGGATGTTGAATGAAATCCCCTTAGACACAAAGGCCGTCAACTGCGACACCGCAGCGCTAGACCGAAACATCGAGTTTGGTAAAAAGCACCGGATTTCTGGCACACCTGCCCTGTTTTTCACCGATGGCACTCGGGTGCCCGGCGCCATTTCCGCGGCAGAAGTTGAGAAGCGGTTGGCCGCGATCAAATAAGCAATGCCCGTTCATTACACCGTCTCGCTGGGAGACCCAAACACCCACCTTTTGCAGGTTGAGCTTCGCGTCACTGCGCCAGCAAAGCGCCAGAAAGTTCGTCTACCCGTATGGATTGCAGGCAGCTATTTGGTCAGAGAGTTTTCGCAACACCTGCAAAACTTAACGGCGCGCCAAGGACGGCAGGGATGCGAGATCACGCAAAAAAGCAAAAACGAATGGCAAGTCAAGACCGACGGTAAGTCAGCGCTGACCTTGCGCTACGAGGTCTACGCCTTTGATGCCTCCGTCCGTACCGCTTATTTCGACCAAAGTCGCGCGTTTTTTAACCCGACCAGCGTCTGCCTCGAGGTTATGGGTGAGGCCGGAAACGCACACCGCATAACCGTGACCACCCCCACGGTGAGGGGCCTTTCACAATGGCGGCTGTCGACAGCGTTACCCGCCACTTCCGTTGATGCACGCGGTTTTGGCACCTACACCGCCGCTGACTACGACACCCTTGCAGACAGTCCTTTTACGGCGGGCGATTTTTGGCTGAGCCGCTTTAACGTACTGGGCATCCCCCATGAATTGGTTGTCACGGGGATCGGCAACAAAAACCAAGCTGGCTTTGACGTGACCCGCTTGGTCGCCGACACGCGTCGAATTTGCGAGGCTGAGATACAGTTTTGGCATGGCGACAGCGACCGCCAAACCGTGCCCTTCGAGCGCTATGTTTTTATGCTCCATGCCAGTCACGATGGCTACGGCGGCTTAGAACACAAAGCCAGCACGGCACTGATTTGCCAACGTGCAGATCTGCCGACCATGGGCGTGTCAGACGAGACACCCAACGAGGGCTACACGCAGTTACTGGGCTTGATTAGTCATGAGTACTTCCACACATGGAACGTCAAACGGCTGCGCCCCGCTGAATTGGCATCGATTGATTTCAAGCAAGAAAACTACACGGCGTTGCTTTGGTTTTTTGAGGGTTTTACCAGCTACTACGACGACCTGTTCTTGCAACGCACAGGCCTCATCAAGCAACAAACCTATCTCGATTTGGTTGCCAAAACAATCAACCAAGTCGCCGCAACACCGGGGCGGCACATCCAGAGTGTCGCCCAGGCCAGTTACGACGCATGGGTGAAGTACTACCGCGTCGGCGAAAACACACCGAATGCGACTGTCAGCTACTACACCAAGGGCGCGCTGATCGCGCTCTGCACCGATTTATTGTTGCGCAAACGCGGCAGTGATTTGGACACATTGATGCGCACCTTGTGGCACCGCACATCCGGGGGGCCAATGACTGAGGCAATGGTGAGTCAATCACTGCGTGAGCAGGGCTTTGAGGATGTTGCGGTCCAACTGCACGAATGGGTGCACACCACCGAAGATTTACCGATCGCGGCCCTGCTTGGTGATTTTGGCGTCAGCTTAAAGCCTAAAACTGCGCCGCTCGCACAGCGACTCGGGCTGCGCGTTACCGAGCGCGATGGCATCCGAATCACCCATGTGGCACGCGGCGGCGCTGCAGAGGCGGCAGGTATGGCGGCTGGCGATGAGTGGTTGGCTTTAGGCTGCGGCAATGACGTTTGGCGCGTAAAAACACTGGTCGACGCCGAACGGATTGCAAAGTGGCAACCCAGCGTTAAAGGAGCGGAACTGACGGCCTGGTTGTCACGCGATGGCCGCCTGCAGCAAGCCCCACTGACCTGGCCTGACAACCAACACCGCGCGACCGCCCAATTGCAGATCAGTTCGAATTGCCAGAGCTGGCGCACGCGATTCGTACAAGGATGCAACGTGCGGATTGAGCTGGACTTTCCGCCTGCGGAGCTGTTCCCAAACCGTGCCAAGGGTACGCACTGGGGCAAGCTGTACAAGCTTCGTTCGGACTACCGCGAGAACAGTACGTGGTTGGCCAAGCACCAGCTCAAGGGCTGGAAGCATGAGGGCGGCAACATCAAGCTGACCATTACGTTTGAGATGCCAGATAAGCGCAAGCGTGATGCGGACAACTGCCTTGCCGCGGCCAAGGGAGCGCTCGATGGATTGGCTGATGCTTTGTTTGTCAACGACCAATTGTTCCAGC
>JALQVQ010000189.1 GCA_023260315.1 Burkholderiaceae bacterium | reverse complement strand
GGGCAGGCGCCGCCGATGCCGCCGGTGCCGAACGAGAACTCCACCTGGCCGCCGCAGGAAGCCAGCGTCGGCGTCGGCGTCGGCAGCGGCAGCGGCAGCCAGCCCGCCGCGTCGTTCCAGCCCATGGCTGACTCCGAGTGGGCGGCGCTGCTGCAACCACACGCCCGCCTTGATGACCGCCGTCAGGCCCCATATCAATGACCCAGTCGGCCTCAGCAATCACATCGAGGTCGTGCTCAATCACAACCACGCTGTGCCCTGCATCGACCAAGCGGTGCAAAACGCGAATCAGCTTCTCAACATCCGCCATGTGCAGACCAACCGTCGGTTCGTCGAGCACGTAGAGCGTGTGCGGTGCTTTCTGTCCACGGCGCCCCACCTCGTCCCTAACTTTGGTTAGCTCAGTCACCAACTTAATGCGCTGTGCCTCACCGCCACTCAAGGTCGGGGATGGCTGCCCCAGCGTGAGGTAACCGAGCCCAACGTCCTGCAACAGCTGAAGGGGGTGCGCAATCGCTGGCATTGAAGCGAAGAATTCAACCGCTTCGTCAACCGACATACCGAGGACATCCCCGACGCTCTTACCGCGCCAAGTGACAGCCAAGGTCTCGGGGTTGAACCGATCACCATGACAGGTTTCGCACAAAACCTTAACGTCCGGGAGGAAACTCATTTCCACCGTCCGCATACCCTGACCCTCGCAGCCCGGACATCGTCCATCACCCGTATTAAAAGAGAAACGTCCGGGGAGATAGCCCCGGGCTTTGGCCTCAAGGGTTTCGGCGAAAAGCTTGCGAACGATGTCCCAAAACCCGATGTAAGTGGCCGGGCAAGAACGAGGTGTTTTACCGATTGGGGTTTGATCGACCTCCAACACGCGGTCTAGGGTTTCATAACCGGTCAACGCCGTACACCCCACCCATTCCGGTCTTGGCGCCGCAGCATCTTTGGCCAACGCACGCTTCACCACGGGGGTCACAACGGCTGCGACGTTTGTCAGCAAAACGTCGCGCGCAAGGGTTGACTTTCCCGAACCCGACACGCCCGTTATGGCCACAAGACGTTTCAGAGGAACATCAATCGTGACATCTTGCAAGTTGTGCAACCGCGCGCCAGCCAAACGCAAAGCGCCGTTGGCTGCCAACGAGACATCGTCCACCAAACGGCGCGCCTGCATAGGGTGACGCATCGCATCGCGGAGGTATCGTCCCGTGACGCTGTCAGCACAATTCTTAACATCTTGCACACTGCCCTGCGCCACGATGGTGCCGCCCAGCTTACCTGCACTGGGCCCCACGTCAATCAGATGATCAGCCCGCCGGATGGTGTCTTCGTCATGCTCGACCACAACAAGCGTGTTGCCCTTGCTGCCCAACGCGTGCAAGGCATTCAGCAAAATTTGATTGTCACGCGCGTGCAGGCCAATCGTCGGTTCGTCCAATACGTAGCAGACGCCCTGCAGATTACTTCCGAGTTGTGCCGCCAGACGAATGCGTTGCGCCTCGCCACCACTGAGCGTTGGCGCTCCCCGGTCCAGGGTCAGGTATCCCAATCCCACATCAAACAAAAATTGGAGCCGCGACGCAATCTCAGGAATCAGGTCTCGCGCGATATCGGTCTCACGCAAACTCAATTGCAGGTCAGCCACCCACTTTTGCAAATCACGCACCGATAACCGAGCGACCTCGGCGATACCAACCCCTGCAAATCGGACGGCTCGGGCCTGCGGGTTCAAACGGGTCCCCGCACAAGACGGGCAGCTCTCGTTGGACAGGTCCTCCACCTCGACTTCAGCAAAGCTTTGCTCGCGCCCTTTTTCCTTGTCATCCCGAATCGAGTCGTCCAGTGTCTTTCGCTGGTCTTTGTTCAAACGAATTCCCGTACCCACGCAGTCGGGGCACCAGCCATGCTTGCTGTTATACGAGAAGAGACGCGGGTCAAGCTCCGGGTAACTGGTCGCACACACCGGGCAGGCGCGCAGGCTTGATGCCACAGTCACATCCCCAATGCCTTGTGTGCTTTCCTCGCGCTGCATGGCGGCATGGAGGTCACCGAGGTTGGAAAGAATATGAACCACGCCTTTGCCGTGCATGAGGGCGGTTGAGAGCAGGCGGCGAATCTCGGGCTCCGCCTTTGCGCTGACCAAAACGTCACCAACAGGCAACTCAATGTTGTGCTCTTTGAAGCGGTCAAGGCGGGGGAAATTATCAGTTGGCAAAAACTCGCCATCCACGCGCAAGTGCGTGTAGCCCCTCGGTTTCGCCCATTCCGCAAGCTCGGTATAAACCCCTTTACGGCCAATGACCAATGGCGCAAGCAGCCCAATGCGTTGGCCCTTGTGCTGTTTCAAAATATTGGCCACCATGGTGTCGGGCGTTTGCGGCAACACAGCCGCATCGTCGTGCACGCAATGCTGCGTGCCAAGCTTGACATACAACAACCGCAAGTAGTGCCAAACCTCGGTGGTGGTGCCCACGGTACTCTTGCGTCCCCCGCGACTGAGTCGCTGTTCAATGGCGACCGTTGGCGGGATGCCATAAACCGCATCCACCTCTGGGCGGCCCGCGGGCTGAACGATTGATCGCGCGTACGCATTGAGTGACTCGAGGTAACGCCGTTGCCCCTCGTTGAACAAAATGTCAAACGCCAACGTTGACTTTCCAGAGCCTGAAACCCCCGAAATCACGTTGAACCGGCCGCGTGGAATGTCAACGCTGATCCCTTTTAAATTGTGCTCGCGTGCATTCACGATTTGGATGTTGGGTGAGCGCACGGGACGCGCAGCCGAACCCGCTTTTACCGTTGCCTCAGCAACCGCCTGTCCACCGATACCCATTGCGATATCGTAGTCACGAAGCGCCTTGGCTGTGTGCGACGTGGGGTGCTCACGTAAAGACTCTGGCGTGCCTTGCGCCACAATCTGTCCGCCACCAACACCCCCCTCGGGACCCAAGTCGATGAGCCAATCACTGGCGCGAATGACATCAAGGTTGTGCTCAATGACCAGTACCGAGTGCCCGGCCTCCATCAAACGCCGCAAGGCACGCATCAACTTGGCGATATCCTCAAAATGAAGACCCGTTGTCGGCTCATCAAACATGAAGAGCGCACCTTTTTTTGCCACCGCTTGCCGA
>JALQVQ010000168.1 GCA_023260315.1 Burkholderiaceae bacterium | reverse complement strand
GGGGTTGTGGCGGGCACATTGACGCTGGGTGACTTGGTGATGATCAACGCTTTCATGATCCAGTTGTACATCCCGCTCGGATTCTTGGGGGTGTTGTACCGCGAGATCAAACAGAGCCTCACCGACCTCGACAAAATGTTTGTTCTCATGGAGCGCGAGCGCGAGATTGAGGACAGGCCCAACGCCCAATCGTTGCGCCTTGACGCGCCACCGAGCGTGCGGTTCAACCAAGTTCAGTTCGCCTATGAGTCAAACCGTCCGATTCTGCACGGCATCGACATCGAGATCCCTGCGGGAAAAACGGTGGCCGTTGTTGGGTCTTCGGGGGCTGGTAAGTCGACACTCGCCCGCTTGCTCTACCGCTTCTACGATGTCAACGCCGGGCGGATCGAGATCAATGGTGTCGATGTCCGTGATTTGACACAAGACAGTTTGCGTCAGCACGTGGGCATCGTTCCGCAAGACACGGTTTTGTTTAATGACTCCATCGCTTACAACATTCGCTATGGTCGCCCCGATGCCACCATGGATGAGGTGATCGAGGCGGCCAAAGCCGCACGGATTCACCAATTTATTGAGGCCTTGCCGGCGGGCTATGACACCCCTGTGGGGGAACGGGGTTTAAAGCTCTCGGGCGGCGAAAAGCAGCGTGTGGCGATTGCGCGCACCTTGCTTAAAAATCCGCCCATTTTGATTTTTGATGAAGCGACGTCGGCCCTTGACTCAGGCAACGAGCGCGCCATTCAAGCCGAAATCAGGCTCGCTGCCCGTCATAAAACGTCACTCGTGATCGCCCACCGGCTCTCCACCGTTGTTCATGCCTTTGAAATCGTGGTGCTCGACAGCGGTCGGGTGGTGGAGCGTGGCCGTCACACCGATCTCCTCGCTGCCGGTGGCACCTACGCGCAAATGTGGGCCCTGCAACAAGAGGAGGCGCCCAGCGCTTAAACCGATTCAAAGGATCAACCATGTCTGACGCTCAAACCCTAACCCTTACACAGCCCGACGACTGGCACCTGCATGTCCGTGATGGCGCCGTCCTGCGTGATGTGGTCCCGCATACAGCCGCGCAGTTTGCGCGGGCCATCATCATGCCCAACCTGAAGCCGCCAGTGACCGACTTGGCGTCAGCGATGGCCTATCGGGACCGCATTGTTGCAGCCGTGCCAAACGGGGTGGACTTTGAGCCACTCATGACGCTTTACCTCACCGACAAAATCACCCCGGCCACCATTGAGGCGGCGAAGGCGGGCGGCGTTGTGGCGGCCAAGCTCTACCCAGCAGGCGCAACCACCAACAGTGACATGGGGGTGACGGATCTGAAAAACATTTACCCCGTTCTGGCGGCCATGCAGCGGTGCGGGATGTTGTTGTTGGTTCATGGTGAGGTGACATCGAGCGATATCGATTTATTTGACCGAGAGGCCGTCTTCATCGATCGCCAGCTCATCCCGTTGCGTCGGGATTTTCCCGAACTCAAAATTGTGTTCGAGCACATCACCACCCAAGAGGCGGCGCAGTACGTCGAGGGCGCAGATGCCCATACCGCGGCGACCATCACAGCGCACCATTTGCTCTACAACCGCAACGCAATTTTTACCGGCGGTATCCGGCCCCATTACTATTGCCTACCGGTTTTGAAACGGTTACTACGAGGCTCCGCTCCCGGGGTTTGAGCTTCGAGACTCCTGAGAAATAAACAGCACAACCACCAGGGCCAGCACTACAAACAGCAGCGCTGCGGTCATTGCCATGCCTAAGTTCTCCTCGCCAGGTCTCGATGCCAATCGGAAAATCACTAGTGGCAGCGTTGCCTGCGAACCTGTTGCCAAGAAACTGGCCGCTCCAAAT
>JALQVQ010000130.1 GCA_023260315.1 Burkholderiaceae bacterium | reverse complement strand
CATGACGCCGTCTGAGGCTTTCGTCGAAACCATGGTCGCGCGTGGCGTGAAGACCATGTTCGGCATCATGGGCTCCGCCTTTATGGACGCCATGGATATTTTTGCCCCTGCTGGCATCACCTTGATTCCTGTCGTGCATGAGCAAGGCGCGGGTCACATGGCCGATGGTTATGCCCGCGTCAGCGGTCGCCACGGTGTGGTGATTGGCCAAAACGGTCCTGGTATCAGTAACTGTGTGACGTCAATCGCGGCGGCATTCTGGGCGCATAGCCCGGTCGTGATCATCACGCCCGAGACCGGCACGATGGGTATGGGTTTAGGGGGCTTCCAAGAGGCGAACCAGTTGCCCATGTTCCAAGAGTTCACCAAGTACCAGGGTCACGTGAACAACCCTAAGCGCATGGCTGAGTACACCGGTCGTGTGTTTGACCGCGCTATTTCTGAAATGGGCCCTACCCAGTTGAACATTCCCCGGGACTACTTCTACGGTGAAATCACCTGCGAAATTCCCGCCGAACAAAAGATCGAGCGTGGCGCTGGTGGCGAGAACAGCTTGAACGAAGCTGCCGAATTGTTGGCGACTGCCAAGTTCCCAGTGATTCTGTCAGGCGGCGGCGTGGTGATGGGCGATGCAGTCGCAGAATGCCAAGCTTTGGCCGAGCGCTTGGGTGCACCCGTGGTGACCGGCTACCTGCGTAACGACGCGTTCCCAGCCAGCCACCCCCTGTGGGCGGGTCCTTTAGGTTACCAAGGCTCGAAGGCTGCCATGAAGTTGATCGCACAAGCTGACGTGGTCGTGGCATTGGGTTCACGCATGGGCCCATTCGGTACATTGCCACAGCACGGCTTGGATTACTGGCCAAAAGAAGCCAAGATCATTCAGGTCGAAGCCGATCACACCAACTTGGGCTTGGTGAAGAAAATTTCTGTGGGTATTTGCGGCGACGCGAAAGCCGCTGCAAAAGCCATTGCCGCCCGCTTGGATGGCAAGACCTTGGCCTGCGATGCAACCAAGGAAGCCCGTGCAAAAACCATCGCCGCTGAAAAAGCAGCGTGGGAAAAGGAACTCGACGAGTGGACCCATGAGCGCGACGCTTACAGTCTAGACATGATCGACGAGGCGAAAGGCGAGAAGCCTTTCAGCGGTGGTGAGTACTTGCATCCCCGCCAGGTGTTGCGTGAGCTGGAAAAAGCAATGCCCAAGCGCGTGATGGTGTCAACCGATATCGGTAATATAAACTCCGTTGCCAACAGCTACCTGCGCTTTGAAGAGCCACGCAGCTTCTTTGCACCCATGAGCTTCGGTAACTGCGGTTACGCATTGCCAACCATCATTGGCGCCAAGTGTGCCGCACCTGATCGCCCCGCGATTGCTTACGCTGGTGACGGTGCTTGGGCTATGAGTATGGTTGAGATCATGACTGCGGTTCGCCACAACATTCCTGTGACGGCTGTGGTGTTCCACAACCGCCAGTGGGGTGCTGAGAAAAAGAACCAGGTTGACTTCTACAACCGCCGTTTTGTCGCCGGTGAGCTCGAGAGCGAAAGCTTCGCAGGCATGGCGAAAGCCATGGGTGCGGAAGGCATCGTTGTCGATAATCTGGAAGACGTCGGCGCCGCGTTGAAGAAGGCAGTCGATATGCAGATGAACGAAGGCAAAACTTGCGTAATCGAAATCATGTGTACCCGCGAATTGGGTGACCCGTTCCGCCGCGATGCGCTGGCGAAACCCATTCGTTTGTTGGACAAGTACAAAGACTTCGTTTAAAGCAAACCCACTGGGCTAACCTGTCATGCGCCGTTGTGCGTTGGGCAGGTTGGCCCTTTTTTATTGTTAAGACTGCAACACCATGATCACCGAATTAGCCGCGCGCGCGAAACTGTCTCCCAAACGGATCGTCTTACCTGAGCTGGCAGACGCCCGTGTTCGTGAGGCGGGCTTGAAGGCACATGCAGATGGTGTCGCGCAAGTCATTTTTGTCGGTCAGGCAGCTGACGCAACCAGCGCGGATGGGGCTGTCTGGCCTGCCGATTTGGTCATCCGCTACCCCAAAACCGATGAGCATCGCTACAGATTAGCGAAAGCATTGCAAGTCTGTCGTGCCAAGGAGAATCTCAGCATTGAGGACGCTTTGAAGCGCATTGAAAATCCCTTGACCTTCGCCGCCATGCTGGTAAGCGAAGGCGATGCCGACGGCATGGTGTGCGGCGCAATAACGACCACCGCAGACGTGGTTCGGGCATGCATTCATTTGATTGGCGTGGCGACCGGTACACCGTTGGTATCGAGCTTTTTCTTGATGTACAAAGCGGGCGATGCCACACAACCCGCGCAACAATTTGTATTCACGGATTGCGGTTTGGTCATTGATCCAAGTGCACAAGAGTTGGCACATATTGCCAGCGCAGCGGCAAACAGTGCCCGGCAACTCATGGCAGTTGAGCCGAGGTTGGCGATGTTGTCTTTCTCAACCGCTGGCAGCGCACGACACGAGCGAGTGA